>NZ_JBEUTW010000112.1:0-10984 GCF_040492675.1 Bacillus sp. AP50 | reverse complement strand
GTTCCTATGCATTCTAAATCTCGTATTACTGCAATTGGTACTTATGTTCCAGATCAAATATTGTCTAATAACGATTTAGAAAAGATGGTCCATACGAATGATGAATGGATTGTACAAAGAACAGGAATGAAGGAAAGAAGAATCGCTAGCGAAGAAGAATATTCCTCAAACTTAGCCATTAAAGCAATTAAAAATTTATGTACAACATATAAGAAAAACTTAGAAGATGTCGACTGTATCATTGTCGCTACTACTACTGCTGATTACGTTTTCCCTAGTGTTGCTTGCCAAATACAACAATACTTCAACATACCTCATACACTAGCTTTTGATTTAAATGCAACTTGTGCTGGTTTTACATATGGACTACACGTCGGTAATAGCTTAATCACTTCTGGATCACATGAAAAAATACTTGTCGTAGCGACAGAGACATTATCTAAAGTTACTGATTATACCGATAGAACGACCTGTATTTTATTCGGTGATGGTGCTGGAGCTATTTTATTAGAAAGAGATGAAGACACCCCAAGCTTTATCGCTGCTCACATGGGAACAAACGGTGATGGCGGCATTCATCTATATAGAACAAACTTATCTACTACTATGAATGGCACACCACTGCAAACAAATGAAAAAATCGTTCAAAATGGAAGAGAAGTATATAAATGGGCAACACGAACAGTGCCAAAAGGCATAAAAAATTTATTACATAACGCAAATATGCAAGGGGATGATATAGACTGGTTCATACCCCACAGCGCTAACTTACGAATGATTGAATCTATTTGCGAAAAATCTCAAATTCCAATACAAAAAACATTAACGAGCGTGGAATATATGGGGAATACCTCTTCAGTCACCATTCCACTCGCTCTAGATTTAGCTATAAAAGAAGGAAAGTTAAATAATGGAGACACACTTTTACTATACGGATTCGGTGGTGGTCTTACACATTTAGGGCTTATTGTAGAGTGGAATTTAATTTAAGTGTATAAAAAGAGGCTCTAGTCAGTAACTAGAACCTCTTTTTCATTTAATTTCTTGCCCCTTTTCGAGACCATATCACAACAGGAATAAGTAATAACGCTAACACGCCTCCAGCCAATGACAATGCCGCATAACTTGAATTCGCTACTACCATACCTGACATCGCTCCACCAGAAGCTCCAGCTAGCGCAATAAAAACATCTATTTTCCCTTGTGTTTTAGCACGTGTAGACGGTGTTGTGGAATCAACGATTTGTGCTGTACCACTAATCAATCCGAGGTTCCATCCTAGCCCAAGTAAAGACAGAGCAACGATTAATAATAATAAAGAATCACTTGGCGCTATCGCAGCTATGACACCCGCTGCAAGTAAAATCACTCCACCAGCTATGCTCATTGTAGTTCGGCCAATTTTATCAATTAACATTCCTGTAACGAGAGATGGAAGATACATTGCACCTACATGAAAACCTATCACAAGTCCTACTGCACTTAAACCGTGACCGTGGTGTCCCATATGAACTGGCGTCATCGTCATAATCGCAACCATCACGATTTGCGTAAGTATCATTACGATTGCTCCAACTGTAATACCTCGTTTATTTTCTTTCGCTTCGTCTGTTATTGGTTGTCCTTTATATGTATGTTCCTGTTTATATCTTTCTATTATATTAGCAATAATTAACGGATCTGGACGAAGCATAACAAAAAGAACTAGACCCGCCAGTATAAATGCTGCTGCCGATAGTATGAACGGACCTGCAAGTTTAGGAACTCCAATTGAATGCGCAAAACTACCCATTACTCCTACTAAATTTGGTCCTGCAACTGCACCAAAAGTCGTCATTACCATCGTAATACTAACAGCCGTTGCTCTCTGCTTCTTATCCGCTAAATCTGTACCTGCATAACGAGCTTGTAGATTCGTAGCTGTACCAGCACCATATATGAGTAAAGAAATAAGTAAAAGAATAATGCTATTCATTAAAGCTGCCATTACAACACCAATTGCTCCAAATCCGCCTACTATAAACCCTGTTGCAAGACCTATCCGGCGTCCATATCGTTGCGAAAGCTTCCCTACTATGAAAGCTGCTACTGCCGATCCCAATGTAAACATAGCAGTCGGTAATCCAGCAAATGCATCTGTTCCAAGCATTTGCTGCGCAAGAAGTGCACCTACTGTAATACCAGCAGCTAGTCCTGCACCGCCAAACATTTGTGAAATGCTGACGATTATTAACGTTCGTTTGTATAGTTTTTGTTGCTCTTCTTCTGTGTATACATGATTATCTATTAAAGCCCCTGCCTTATCTAGCAATTCCCCATCCTCCTTTTAAAATTAATCCCTCTTGTTAATGTACTATGTATAACGTTACATATTCAATGGCATTTTCCATTCATCCCTTTCATTCTAAAAAACTTTCTAATCAAACTCGACTTATCCCATGCTATATTAAAAATACTACTATTCACAATATGCAAGGAGAAAACAATGAAAAAACAGGCTAATAGCAGCCTGTTTTTCTTTACGCATCTTCTACTAATCTTCCCCTTCTCTTTTTACTCAAAGCTCTTCCTTCCCAAAACAACAAACTTACGAAAGCACAAATTAAAATAATTGGCACACTTGCTTTATATAAATCTGTAAAACTCATAGCCATCTGATTCTTGGCATAATGATTCACATCATTCGAGAATGTGAGTACCTCTTTCTTTATACTTTCCTCTTGTTTTTCAACTTCTTTTGTCACTTGCCTCGTAACTTCTTCTCTTTTTACATCTCTATATTCTACTGGAACTTTTCTTAATATTTCATCCGTCTTGTCGCGAATCAATTCTTCCTTTTTCGCTTTACTTAATCCCATTGTCATTGCATTTTGTTTCTTATTTATATTCGACTCTAAACTTTGATTCTCTATTTTTTCTTTAGTCATTTGTAAAATTTCAGTTTGCTCAGTACTATTCACATGAATATTCCGCACCTTTTCTTCTGCATAACGATATACTTTTTCTTTATTTACAGTTAAATTATGAGTTAAGTTAGAGACAAATATTGCGACCGCCAATACAATTCCAACTTGTCGTAACATTGATACAACACTTTGAGAAGCAGTTAATAATTCTCCTTCAAACGAAGACGCACTTAAAACTGTAATTGGCCCCACTACTAAGCCATATCCAACACCTAATATCATACATGGAATAATAATTTCTATATTTATTGAATGAACATCAATCATTTGCAACCAATAGTAGGATAGCCCCATAACAAGAAACCCTGACAAAATAATAGTTACTTTTCCGAGTTTTTTAATTAAAGTTGCTGCAACTGGTGAGACAAAAAATATCATCGCTGAAATAGGTGTCACTAAAAAAGCCGCTTCAATTTCCGTTCGACCTTGTAGTTTCGTCAAGAACGTTGGAAGCAATACAGTAACTCCAATTAAAAATAAATTACTCAATATAACAACGATCGACGCTCCGACAAACATTCGATCTTGAAATAACTTTAAATTCACCATTGGGTTATGAATCTTTCGTTCTACTAAAATAAATAGAATAAGAGAAATAGTGCTAATTGCATAACAAGACAAAGCAATATTACTTTGCCATCCCCATGTATTACCTTTTACTAATATGAGAGTAAATGAAAAAATTGCTGTGCTACTTAATAGTAGTCCTATCCAATCTATTTTTGAGATAATACGTTCTTCATTTTTTATTTGTAGCATGATGCAACATAACACAATTCCTATTATACAAACCGGAACATTAACGAAGAACACCCATCTCCATCCTAAATTTTGCGTAATAATTCCACCTATTACTGGCCCCATAGCAGCTGACAATCCTTGTGTTACTCCTAAAATTGCAAGTGCAACATGCCTTTTAGCTAACGGCATAGCTGATACACCAATTACCATACTTGTTGGAAATAAAATTGCTGCCCCAATACTTTGTATAAAACGAGAAAAAATAAGAAAATCACCTGTATTAGCAAAAGCGCAAAGTACCGATCCACCCCCAAAAATCACCAGACCAAGAATATACATCTTTGCTTTTCCAAAGATATCAGCTATCCGCCCTAACGGAATGGCAAGTACTGCAATCGTCATTGTATAAACATTTAATACCCAAGACATCTTTTCTAATGAAGTATTTACACTCGATTGTATTGCCGGTAAAGCTATATTCATAATTGTCGTATCAATCATACAAAGAAAGATACCTAGACACATTAAAAAGACAATCTTAATACCCTTTGATTGCTCCATCTTTATATACCCCTTTATTTATTGTGAATGCGTTTTTCATTCTTCTGTTTTATTGTTTTCTTTCGCCTCTAACTCTTCTAATTTTTTCTTCAAAGTCTCCACTTGTGCACTATACGATGCAATACCTACATCTAGTGAAATTTCTTCGACGAAAGTAATACCTACTCTCCACTTTTCATATTTCAATCGAAGATCTGCAATGTACGCTTCTTTTCTTTCAATTTCATCTTTAATCCATTTTTTTATTGTTACATCATCACTATAGTTGCCAAAATACATTCTCATTAAAAAATCCGAACGTAAAACATCCTTCTCTATAGGCGTCTGCATGTATTGATAAAACTCTTCACGTCCTTCATCCGTAATAAAGTACATTTTCTTATTTGGCTTCCCCTCTTGCATGACAACCTCTTTTTTTATTTTCCCTTCATTCTCCAATTGTCGTAACGTTGGATAAATCATTCCAAAACTTCCATCAAAAAAATGAGTAAATACGTCTTCAAACACAATTTTAATATCGTAACCAGACAATTCCTTTTCCATTAATAAACCTAAAACAACATCTCTTCCCTTCAAAGTAAAACCCCCACATAGTATATAATCAATAATCATATTAACATTGTTAATATAATTATTGATTATATACCTTATTCTGTTAATTGTAAAATGTTTCTAAATAAAAAAGCCCCATAATTTGGTTTCACCAATTCACAGGGCCATTTTCTTATTTACTCTTTAACACCTACACCTTGCAAAACTTCAATATCCTCTTTCATTTCATAATAATAAGAAGGCAATTCTATACCATGTTCTAAGAAATAATCCTCAATGAATGAAATAATAATTTTTAACGTTTTCACACGAGCATACAATTTATCGTTACTTTCAATAATATGCCACTTTGCATTTGGCTTACTTGTTTTTTCAAACATGTCTTCCATTGCTTCAACATACTCATCCCATTTTTCACGATTACGCCAATCTTCGTCTGTAATTTTCCATCTTTTCAAAGGATTTTTCTCTCTATCTTTGAATCTCTTTAACTGTTCCTCTTTACTTATATGGTAGAAGAACTTCCCTATTATGTAATGGTCATCTGTTAGTAGTTTTTCAAAATCATTAATCTCATCATATGCTCTCATCCACTCTTCCTTTGTAGCAAATCCTTCAACACGCTCAACTAACACACGACCGTACCATGAGCGATCAAAAATGGTGATTTGCCCGTACTGTGGAATTTTGCGCCAGAAACGTTGCAAATAATGGTAACGTTTCTCATGAGGTGCAGGCGCTCCAATTGGATTTACTTGGAACCCACGCGGGTCAAGATGTTCCGTCACCCGCTTAATTGCCCCACCTTTACCAGCCGCATCCCATCCTTCCATAACAAGCATAACCGCGATTTTTTCTTCTTTCAAAATTTGCTGTAATGCTAATAAGCGCCTTTGATATTTTTCTAATTTCTTATTGTACTTAGATTTTGATTCAATTTTTTTCGTTAAGTCTACTTTAGCAAGATGTCCATTTTCCATAAAACAAATCCCCCTTGTTGTATGACAATGTTATTTTAACATATTTTTGGTAATTTTTTCATATCCTAAAAAAACTGTGTAGAAACATCTCTACACAGCTTCCTTCTCTAATTTCACATATATAAGCACATTTAACTACATTAAAATAAATAATTTATACTGAACTCTTAGTATATTCTTTTTATTAAAACGTAAAAATAGTCCTTTTAAAAAGGGCAGCAATCTAAGTATAGAAAAACAAATTTATTCTTTTTTACTACATACGTAATTATGCCGGCTATAAGAGTATTGAATAAGATATTGATTCACTACTCTTATAGCCACTTTACATTATATGGTATATTTACTCGTAAAAAGAAGATAATAACAAGTAAATCCATTAAAGAATGGGAGCTCTAAAAAAATGAAACGAAAAATATTAACTCTCTTTACACTTTTATGCTTAGCACTACCAATACAAGCTAGTGCTTACACATTTCAGTCACTACCGATTGCGTCAAAGTCTAAACAATGGTATGTCGAAATTGATAAATCTCATAACTCAAACAAGCAAGCAATCCAGCCAAAGCAAGGTGTATTTGATACGTATAGTTTACTCGTAAAAAACATCGGTCATGATGTATCAAACGTATCTGTGGAAATACTTGATAACAACCCTACCTCTAAAGCTACCTTTAAACCTACTACACCTAATGAAAATATTTCTAAAAGTCATACAAGCTTTGACTACATGGTATTCCCATTAGACTTTAATAGTCATAATTTTAAAGTTGTAATCACTTGGGAAGAAAAGAATTTCTCTTACAATGGCCATCCGGTAAATGAAGGTAAAAAAATGAAACAAACATTTGTATTTAATGAAGACTAAGTCCTAATTTCTTTAGGGCTTAGTCTTCTTTTTTGAAACCTGCTTGTATCGCTTCCGTCACTTCTTTTGTGATTTCTAATTTTGTTGTGCCAAATATGTACGGACAGTTTTTCATTACAAAGGTGTTTTATTAATACTAGTTGATTATATGCTAAGTTATTTTCTATATAGGTCTAGCCCTCTTTTCCCATATAATCAATTAAATCGACGAATACTCGGTACAGACAATGCTATTCCAATTGTTAAAATTACTAAACTAGCTAGTGTTATAATAGTTATTTCGCCACCTATGACAGTAGCTAACCAGCCTACAACTACATACCCTAATGGCAATAAAGCAAAAGAACCCAACATATCAAGGCTTGCCACTCTTCCGAATGCTTCTTCTGGTACAAGCTCCTGTAAACTCGTTTCCCAAATGAGTCCAAATATCATCATGCCAAATCCTTCAATTGCCATTAAGAATATTAAAGCGGGTGCCCAAGAAATGAATGGCATAATTAATAAAGCAATGCCACTCATTAAAACACCTCCATAAGCCAGTAATCCTCTCTTATGCCACCGCTCTTTCCCACCAAATATTACTGCGGCAATTATAGCCCCACCACCAGAAAAGGCCATGCCAAGCCCATACACGTAAGCTTCAAAATGATGATGAACATTAAATAACCATGGAATTAATACGACGATAATGCCGGCATAACAAATATTTATAAAAGAAAAAACTAAAATTGTAATCCACAGCCACGGATGACTTTTTAAAACTAAAACACCTTCCATAAACTCTTGTTTGTAAGTAAGCTTACTCTTTTCAATGGGTTTTACTTTTTTAAACTTAATTTCTTTTAAAAATAATAAACATAAAAATGATAATAAGTACGTTGCTGCATCTAGTCCGAAACCTATCCCTGCAGATGCAACCGATACGATTAACCCACCAAGTGCTGGCCCAATCAATCGTATACCTTGATTACTCATTTGAGTGAGTGCGTTAGCTGCATTACGAATTTCAGGAACGAATACTTTCGCCCTTACAGCAGAATATGCTGGTTGGAATATCCCTTCCATAAGTCCGTATATGGCAACGAGAATATATAAAATCGTAATTGTTAATAAATCCATAAATATAAGCGATGCAAGTAATAGCATTAATATACAGCGGATTATATCCGTAAATAACATTAATTTAACCCGATCAATTCGGTCTACAACTAAACCTGCAAACGGTAAAGCAAGAATATTAGGTAGCATGTACATTGCCATCGTCATCCCCATTACAACTGTTGAGCCAGTTAATGAATACACAACAACTGGAAGTATGACCATAGTTATCGAACTACCTAAGGCCGAGAGTAATTGTCCAATCCATAAAAACTTAAAGTGCGTTGATACTTTAACTGGTAATAATAATTTTCCAATATAACTTAAACTTTTCTCCTTTTGTATTTCCCCTTGCATGTCTCTCTCCTCTTTTCAAATGACTATAGAATACATAATATACGACTGAAAATTCATAATATTATATTTCCAATTATATAAGAAACCATTATGTTATGGTAAAATTATCAAAAAAATATAAAGGAGAATGCATCATTATGCCTCCAAATTCACATAACATCGAACACCAAATCTATACAATGTGTATGATCCAGCGCAACAATGAAGTTTTACTCGTAAAACGACCCAATCATCGAGGTTTCCCTGGCTACATAGCTCCTGGCGGCAAAGTAGATTTTCCCGAAAGTATCGTTCAAGCCGCTATAAGGGAAGTAAAAGAAGAAACCGGATTACTTGTTTCGGATTTAAATTTTAAGGGATTAGATGAATATGTAAATCCGAAAGGGAATGTTCGGTACATGGTATTTAACTACTGGACAGACTCATTTGAAGGTGAACTTCTTTTAAACCCACCTGAGGGCAAATTATTATGGATACCAATCGATACAGCACTAAAGCTTCCTATGCAAGATTGGTTTAAAGAAAGATTCCCATTATTTTTTGAAAAAGGCACCTTTGAAATTCAACGTGTTTGGGATAATGAGCTAGATAAACAAGTTGCTATAACAATTACACATACGTAAAAAAGCTTGGAATCTCTCCAAGCTTTTCTTACTTCTCCTGTACTTTCTTAATCTTATAATCAATTTCTAAAAACTTAACTCCAAATATCCACATTCTATGATTAGCTTCTAGTATGTGATCCGTGCGCTCTTTTATAATAAAAGTCTCTGCTAACGGTAAACGGATTGTCAAGAACCGAGTATGTAAATAAATCCCCTCATCTCCCTGACCATTTTCTCTTAACTTACTAGTAATAATTAAATCATGACTATCATTATATAGTTTCAAAATACCAGTCATATTCGAATAAGGTAAAGGTAAGGCGATATTCATATATGTCTCATTCTTATTTGTATGCTTTGAATAAAGAGCTACAAAAATAGATTTACCTGCTTCATTTTTTCTTAGCCAAGCCCTTACATTCTCTCTTCCATCTTTCTCATCTATGACACTAATGATAGAGCCATGCATCGTTTCCCAATTGCCGCCCATTCCTAAATGTATTTGTTCTACACGCTTACTCATTTTCTCATAGCAAAGTGCGAACGGACGGAACCAACGAGCCCATTTAATATTCGATTGCAATTCATACTCTACTGTATTTTCATAAAAATGAATAATACTTAAAGGAACCTTCGTCACATCAAATGCCTCACTATGAAAGTCATTTACTTTATCAACTAAACCGTTGTATTCCTTACTGTCTACTAAATTGCTGCTATATAAATAAGCCTCACCAATTGCCACATTTCCTCTTAACTTACTCATTGGTTTCCCATAGTATTTATAATTCGGAACACTCTTTTCAATCACCCAGCCGATAAATGCCGGTAACGCTACTCCAATTCCGTTGACAACACCATGAATCCAAACCATTTGAGCAATTGTAATCGTCAAGACATGCTTCAAATTCCCGTATGAATATATAAGTGAGAACATAATTGTAACCATGAGTGTACTAGACGAAACGATTAGAAGAATCTTTGCACTGATAGCATTAAATTTTGCTCTCCAAACGTAAAATCCATACCCATAAATTGCACATAAATATAGGAACACTGCAAAAAATTCAAATATTCTTGAGTATGTAATTCCTATTGCAACTGTCATAGGTGAAATCATGATGATAAACATAATAGCATCATACACTTTACTTCTCTTTTCTCTTTTTCTCCCTATTAAACCAGCTGATAATGGCAATAGAAACGCCGAATAATGAAAATGTGCAGCTGTGAGTAAAACAATGTCAGAGCTAAAATGCATAATTGAAAGTTTTGCTACTGAAGCAGAAAACCAAAAACCACCTAAAAACAAATAAATAAACGCACTATCTATGGCGATCTCTTCTAACGGCTTCCATCCTCTTTCTAGCAATCTACTTACACCAAATAACGCAACAATTCCTGTATATACAAACCAAACTAGCGCAAATAAATAGTGATTTGTGACGAAAGCTAACATTGCACAAATTGCTGCGATTGGATATAAAAATGATACGGATTTATAAAATAATAATTGCGATCCATCTCTTTTTCTTTTATCAATAATACAAAATGACATTGGTATAAATAATAAAACAGATAATAATATAATTGCTTCAACAGGATTTATATTCGACCACTCACATATTAGAAAAACAACATAGCAAGCAAGCCCAAATATTATATTTTTCATATCGTCTATTCCCTTTCCACAAATGTTCCCTTATATGAAAAAAGCGAACCAATTAACGGGTTTCGTACTTGTACATGAATTCGAAAACATTGTAGTGTTTCATCATAACTTTCAACAATTTTTGCCTCACCATACAAAAATTTTGGTAACGGCATTTTTCTTCCAAACATATAAAACCATTGTTTCTTTGAAGAAATATGCATTGTCCCTAACTCATCGATATGAAAATGCAGTGTAGAAACGAGTAAATGTGGTTCACCAAAATAATCTACAATTTCATTTTCGTTTTCATCAAACTGCATAACTGCATTAAAATATCTTTTCTTATTTCACCTATTGATTCCCCTTCTCCAACTATTTCAAGCCCAAATCCAATCTTTGTTTTATACAAAAACTTCTGTGGTTCTCCTTCTTTTTTCTCTAAATACGAAATTTCAGTAAAGCGAGCATCCCACTCTGTATGTATATCTGGTTCTTGCGTATATTCCCATAATTTTTCCATCGTCGTGTTCATTTTTGTCGCAACATAAATAGGCTGTTTCCTTTTCATTCTCCCCACCTCCTATGCACTATAAGTTTAA
>NZ_JBEUTW010000111.1:0-1989 GCF_040492675.1 Bacillus sp. AP50 | reverse complement strand
ATTAAAGTTTCACTTTATTTTCTTTAAAAAACCTTTTGGATTAAATGATATGAAAAATTTATGTTTAGACTCGTCGATACTTGAAAATAAGCTAAATAACTCATGTGGAAAATGAAAGGAAATGATCGTATGTACAAATACACAATTTGCTTTATTAGAAAAAGCGATAAAATACTGCTATTAAATAGAAATAAAAAGCCGAATATGGGGATGTGGAATGGTGTTGGAGGAAAAATAGAAGATAATGAAACGCCATACGAAGGAATAATTAGAGAAACATTTGAGGAAACGGGCATAGAACTTTCAAGTGTAACGTATAAAGGGACTGTTGGTTTTAAGGGTAAAGATGAGCCCCAGGCTAGTGAAGGAATGTATGTGTTCGTTGCTGATTTGCCAGATGGAATGCAAATGAATACACCATTACGTACGGCTGAAGGTCTATTAGAATGGAAAGAAATTGATTGGATATTAGATGGTGATAATAGAGGAGTAGTTAGCAATTTACCAAAATACTTATCGACAGTATTAACAGAAGAAAATAAGTTAGAACATATGTTTACGTATGATAACCGGAATATTATTCATTACACAACTGCATGTTTGACAGAAGATGATGCGAACAAGCGATATGAAAAACAACTCATTTCTCAATAGAAGAGGAAAGTGAAAAATCACGTTTTTGCTCTCATCATATATGCGAGGTGATTATATGTTTCAGAAATACAATTCATTGGTCATAATTGTAATATGCATGATATAACTTTTCTTATTATGAAAGAGTAGAGAACATATGTAAACGGAGCAAAAAGGAGGTGGCTTTGCCACCTCTTTTTGTTAGCTACAAATCGCCTTAATCATAAAACGATGTTGCTTCACATCAAAATAACCTTTTTGTAAGATGATTTCATGTATACGATATAATTCCTCACAATACCTTTCAACAGTAAAATCAGGAATTTGCCACGGAATCGCTTTTAAATAATAGACGATAGCGCCAATGTCATAAAAGCGTTGGAAAGGGAATTCCTCTTTTGCATCTAAGATAGTAAATCCATTTTGCTTTAACTCACTGCATGCGGTTTCGAGAGACCAACTTGCAAATTCGCTATTTAGTGGTGAGCCAAACTGCTCATTAAGTTCCGCGCAATCAAGACCGCCAACTTGTTGTGTAAGAAAAACGCCACTTGGAGAAAGAATTCTGTTTACCTCAGAAGCAGCATACGATTCATGTTGATTTATAATTAAATTAAATTGACCATCTTGAAATGGCAAAGCAGTATCATCGGTCACTTCTACAACGGTAACCCCTAAAGGCTCTAATTTCTTTCGAGCAATTGGCACATTTGGAGCGTAGCCCTCAGTAGCGAATATAGTTGACGGGAACGGTTGTAACATAGATAAAAACTCTCCGCCTCCAGTACCCATATCGAGCATTGATTCTGCACGTTGCATAAGCTGAAAAGCAGTACTGCCGTATGACCACGATAAAGGCTCGCTCTTCATTCGACCTGTTTCTGAAATGAAAGAAAAATCCCAGCCGCTAAAATGTGTATTTGCACTTTCTAATAAAGTTAAAAATAATGGATCACGTTTCATAATTATGTCCTCCTATTTTTTTAATGGATGATATGATGAGAAAAGAAAAAGGGAGGACCTCTTATTAAAGTGGAACGGTTTTATGTTTCGTGTTCGAATAGATTCATATAAAGTTACTCCTTGTGAGAATTGTTATTTATATATTCGGGTTAATTGAGTGAAAATCCTTTGAGGGTATAAAAGAAGGCAGTTGTTTAATGAAAAAATAAATTGAGTTATCTACTTTTATAGTGTAATTGTTCATTCATACGCATAAAAAAATTATTCTCTCCATAAAATAGTAAAATTATATTGGAGGTTGAATTATGAAAAAATTTAGTGTATTTTCAATAACCTTGATGACTTTTGGAATGTTATTATTTGGATTAAATAGGATAATAGATAGCTATTCTG
>NZ_JBEUTW010000110.1:0-15355 GCF_040492675.1 Bacillus sp. AP50 | reverse complement strand
GAAATTAGCACCTATGATAATCCCACCTAAAAATGCACTAATTAATATGCTCATTAAATAAAATTTAAGTTTCTGAAACATTTTTCCTCTACCCCTTTTCTAAAATAAACTTTATTTGAGTTTCTTTAGAAAATTATACCATTTAGTTTTCAGGTATTATTAAATCCATAGTTAAATTAAGGTTATTTTAAGGATATGTTTTCTATTCAAATGTCCATTTTGTTCAATAAAAAAAGAACACTATAAAGTGCCCTAAGCTTCTGAGTATAAAATATACGACAATGCCTTGCCCGTTCTAATGGCGCAACCTAAAAGAGCTTTATAGCGGAATATATATAGCTCTCGGAAAAGGAATAAGTTGGTTGGCATTGACTCAATATTGTATGATGAAAGCCTCCTTATGTGCAAGCGAAAGAGAGCACTCCCCCAATAAGTGCTCTCGCTTAAAAAAATATAGGGGAACATGTTGGACACCGTTCAGTATCATTATATGTAACAAAGAAAAAAGCACCCGCATGGATGCTTAAATTAAACTTATTCATTATCAATATCTCTACTTTCATCATTAACTGATTTCGGGTCTAACATGATTCCTATATCCGGCGGCAAAATTAACTCTATACCAGCTACTGGTTGATTGTCCTTATTAAAATAATACTTCTTTATCTTATTCAATTCTTCCTTTTTCTTATTTTCACTCATATTATCCCACCTTTTATGTATGATATTAAAAACTTTTCTTAATATGTACATTGAGAAAGATAATATACTATTTATCAACTCTCACACAACTTTTGAACTACCCCCACTTTCATCTAATTGATTAGGCTAACCCCGCAGTCCTTGCGGTTAGAAGCCTTATCGCTTCATTCTTTATATTGATACTTGCGTTAATATCCCTATCATGGTGTGTACGACAAGAAGGACAGTCCCATTCACGTAGGCTTAGATTTTTAACGTCTTTATTTTGATATCCACAACAAGAACATAATTGGCTGGAAGCAAATGTTTTCGATACGACAATGACTTGTTTGCCATACCATTTTGCTTTAATATTCCAACATTGTTCGAAACTGTGACCAAGATACCTCACTAATTGCTTTTGCTAACTTATGATTCTTTAACATATTCGATACTTGCAAATCCTCTATACCGATAACATCGTGGTTTTTGATGATTTCAGTTGAGATTTTGTCCAAGTAATCTTTTCTAGCATTTGAGATGTATTCATGAATTCTAGCTACCTTGACTCGTTGTTTATTCCAGCGAGAAGATCCTTTCATTCTTCTAGAAAGAACATGCTGTGCTTTCGCTAACTTATCTTCTAATGCTCGGAAAAACTTCAGATTTTTATAAGGTGTTCCATCTGACAAAATGGCGAAATCTTTTAGTCCTACATCTATTCCAATGTAAGAATGTGTTTTCGGAAGTTCTTGTACTTCTGTTTCAACTAATAGTGACATAAAATATCTGCCAGAAGGGTTCCGTCTAACTGTAGCATTTACAATACGTCCCTCTACTTCACGACTTTTGGCAAATCGAACAAGGCCTAATTTCGGCAACTTTATTTTGTTCCCTACAACGACAATGTTTTCATTTGTTTATTTTGTGGTATAAGATTGTACGTTGTTCTTCTTAGATTTAAAGCGCGGTGCGCTGTTTTGTTTTTTTAAAAAGCGCGTATAAGCATCGGCAAGGTTGCGAACAGACGACTGAATCGCAATACTATCCACTTCTTTTAGCCAAACAAACTCTTTCTTCATGGCAGGGAGTTTGGCAGAGCATGTACCATAGGTCAAGCCTTTTCCTGTCTCTTTGTATGCGTGATCCCATAAGGATAGGAAATGATTGAATACAAAGCGAGAACAACCAATCGTTTTGTTAATTAGAATTGCTTGTGCTTGATTTGGATAGACACGAAACTTATAGGCTTTATTAATCATCATTTGATTCACCTCCATTTCGGTATATGACTATTATACACAAAACGTACGTTCTATAGATAGTGGAGTAACACTTTCTGTATGCCGAACAATTAAGATGGTTTCCTGCCATCCCATGTTCGAAGCCAATCCATCTCCCACCTACTCACTAAGCTTTGGTCCTTCACGCTCCTTGAGGAAGAAATCTTCTTGGCTAAAATGTTAAAATGTTTACATAATAAAAGAACACCCATAATTGATAGGTGCTCTGATATATAAATTGGTTTCCATCCACACATTCCAATATATGCTCGTCCATCTCGAAAGATGCAAACAAAAAGCACCTAAATAGGTGCCTTTTCGAAACGTATTAACGCGAGTAGCGAACACAATGAATTCTTCTCGGTGTCATTACCATCTTATGTTCGAGATTCTTAAATATGCCTAATCGTTAAAACCTTTATTATGAATTCACTACCTATCTACCCTTTATTTTTTTACTAGTTTTAACAATAGGAACTTTTTTTGCTGGTATGAAAGGATTTTCTAAAATAAATAATTGGGTTGCGATGCTTAGAAACATAGCAACCGTTCTACTAATACTTTTATTATCAGTGTTTTTAACACTAACTTTGACCGTTGGCTATGCATTAAGTTAAACGTAATTCTTCACGAATAAAAACCAATATTCCGTCAATACTGTAAGCTTTTGCTAGCTGCTCTTTATTTGTACAAGTTACTCAATTGACTGCGCACATATAATATTCTGAGTTCATTTCTTTATAAAATAGTCGTTATAAAATGAGGCTCGTCACGAGAGCACATTACTAAGTACTCTTTTTATATTCCAACTTAATACAAATTGAAATTTTTGTGATGTTTCTCTACAATCCAATACACTTTTTCCTATCTACTATCCTTAGTGAAAAACTTAAACCTTACTAACTATATTTGAAAGTGTTATAATTTAAACATTTCCAACATTTCGATTACGGAGGATTAGAGAATGAAAATTTCAATAGTCTGTTTCGATAACTTTACTGATATAGATGTTTTTTTACCATGGGATTTATTAAATCGTGTACGTCTAGTTGGTGGTATTTCTGATTGGGAGGTCCAACTATTAGGAACAGAAAAGACTCATGTATCCATGTCTGGTTTACGTATACCCATGACAGGAAGCATATCCGATATCCCTTCTGCTGACGCTGTAATATTTGCAAGTGGTAAGGGTGTACAAGATTTATATAAAAATCAACAATATCTTAATAAAATCCATGTAGATCCTCAAAGACAATTAATAGGCTCTATGTGTTCTGGTTCACTACTACTAGGAGCTAAAAAATTGTTAACTGGCAAAAAAGCAACTACATATCCATCCGTAGTTGAACAACTTAAAGAGTTTGATGTAGACGTTATTGAAAAAAGTTTCGTAAACGAAGGCAATATTTCGACTGCTGCAGGTTGCTTTGCTGCACAAGACCTCTCAGCTTGGATTATAAGAACATTAATTAATGACGAAATGGTTGATACTGTGCTAGAAACTGTTCAGCCAGTAGGCAAAGGTTTATATTTTTAATTTCAAATCAAATCAGATATTTATTTCTGACTTGATTTTTTTATACAATAGCGTTTTTGTTGCATTTTTATTGAGTTCACGTTGACCTTTTGTTGATTTTTTCTTCACATTTAAAGGAAACAAACATACGCTTTTGTATGTAGTCTCTCCGCTCATAGAGATCTACCTTTCTTATCGAAGAGCATACTTACATGTATGCTCTTTTTGCTTACTACGAGATAACGGTTTTGCCTAAACCTACACATATCTAAAAGACATACATACAATGGAATCCTGAGCATCTTTATCAATATAGTTATTGGCCATAAAGCGCCTTAAAATCGCTCTTTTTGTTGAAAAACTACACAAAGAGAAAAAACACATACAATGTAAAATGTACCCTATAGAATAGACTTTTTTCTAGTGTCAATTCTATAGGGTACATTTTATTATTTTCTATCTTTTTTATTTACCTTAAAGTAATCCATTCATAGCTTGCCCACTCTTTTGGTTTCTTATCGTACTTAATACGACCAGTCGTACAAAATGAAGCAATCATCCATTGTATAAGGTTCATCTTGGCGTATGGATCAACACACTCCTCAATTTTTTTCAATTGATAACCGGTACTATTTTTCTGCCAAATTGTATATAAACGAAAATGAGTTGTCGTAACAAGTCTAGCTTTTGTTGTAACTTGCCATTTAGAAATTTTCGTTAAATCCTCTTTGACTTTTCTCTCATACTCTTGTTTTATCACTTTATAAGTCTTATCTTTTTTAATTAATCCATTAGAGATTGTAAAAGGCATTTGATGCACCTCATAAACTGTTCCTTCTTCATCTCCTAAAATATTTGATTCTACTAGAAACATATTTTTTAGTTTTAACTGTTCTGTTAATTCTTTTCCGCTCCGATAAAATGGCTTCTTTATCTTCTGCAACAAGATAACCTGCACAATTAATCCTATTAGTAAAGGATATGCTAATACAAACAATATATTAATAAACATGTTTAAAATAATAACGCCTATTAGAGCAAAAATTGTAAAGTAAATATAGGTTTCTCTTTGATGAATGATTCTACTGTTCAAGCCAAGATACCTCCATTTTGATAAATAGTCAAAGCAATATACACAATTGCTCCTAATAAAATAGAACAAGCCCCTGGAAAGCTCTGTATCAGCTGTATTTCTTTCTTTGGTAGTTTTGCCCCAAATATAGAAGCAGCATGCTCCAATTGGTCTTTAATCGCTCCTACAAACCCTAGAATTTTAATTAAACGATACACGCTAGCAATCCAAAAGAATAGTAAATGGAAAGCTGTTAATGTAATAGCGGTAAGCATAGCCGATTCCTCTGCTACATCGCTAACATATAGAGCTGCCACCACAAGCATTTTCGTATCACCGGGTGAAGAAAATTTAAATGTCTCTAACAATAAGCCACATACTAAGGCCATAGTTAGTACAATTACAATCTCTTTTCCCGTTCGTATTCCAGCAAAATACGTGATACCTAAACCTACTACTAAAAAAATGAAATGCCATATATTTTTTGTTTTTCTATACTTTAAGTCGGTAAATACATTAAGTACCATATAACTTAGAAATAATCCCATGATATACAGGCTCATTTTCTTTACTCCCCTCTTAATTTCATACCAAAATACTGTGTAAAAAAGGGAACCACTTTTAGAGTAGCCCCCTCGTTTATTTTTATATTTATTTTTTGTTCCAAGAATCAACATCTGCATTGCTTGATGCTTTTGTGAATCGAGCTAGAATTGTATCATAACCACCTTGGATTGCTTTCCATACGAACGGGCCAATTACTAATACAATAATCACCGCTAACGCGATTAACATACCGTTTTCTGATGATAATTGTGAGTCTTCGTTTTTTAACCAACTTTTCATTTTTGCTAACATTTCATTTCGTCTCCTTTATATATCAATTTTAAGTATCTACTAAAATTAGAACTTATCTATTTAAATCTTTAATTACTTATTCCAAGAATTTACGTCTGCATTGCTTGATGCTTTTGTGAATCTTGCCAGGATCGTATCATAACCACCTTGGATCGCCTTCCATACAAATGGGCCAATTACTAATACGATAATTACCGCCAGAGCGATTAACATACCGTTTTCTGATGATAGTTGCGAATCCTCATTTTTTAACCAATTTTTCATTTTTGCTAACATGATTGAATCTCCCTTCTCCATTTATTTGAGCTATACGTAATAAACATCATTCATCTAAAACTTCTATTACTTGTTCCAAGAATTCACATCTGCATTGTTTGATGCTTTTGTAAATCGAGCTAGAATTGTATCATACCCGCCTTGAATTGCTTTCCATACAAACGGGCCAATCACTAATACGATAATGACCGCTAACGCGATTAACATACCGTTTTCTGATGATAATTGTGAGTCTTCGTTTTTTAACCAATTCTTCATTTTTGTTAACATTTGTAATGCTCCTTTACCTATTCCATTTTTGATAACGTCTTCTATAAACTTGCAAATCCTTGCATTAAGGATTGAATAACAATCACCATTGGATAAATCACAATACATCCAATAACTGCGACGTTAAATTTATTCATTTCCATCGGCTTATTTTGAATGAGACGGTTATAGTTCTCATGTTTTAACTCACGCATCATTTTAATCTGTGCATCCATAATACGAAGACTCTGTACCTTGTCCGTTTTTTGCGCTTGTTGCAATGCAATCGTAAAGGTATTTACTTCTGGACTATTTAAAGCAGCAGCAAAGTTTCGAAATGGTTGATCCGAGCCAGCATACATTTCTAATTCCGCAGTAAGTGTAGATACATACGGACGAAGATGTCTTCCAGCATATATCTCTGCCTTTTTTACTGTTTCTAATGTTGTATGTGTTTTTAACAGCTGCAGCATAGGAATTAAATACTCTGGTAATTCGAACTTCCTAGCTTCTATCGCCTGCTTGATTCTTCTCTTTAATAGATAATCAGGATAGAAGTAAAGCAGTGGTGAAATCAAAACTCCCACTTTAAATAAGTAGTAATCATGGAACACCGTACATATCAAGAAAACAGAGGTGAAAATGATGGGATATGCTACCTTCATCTTTAAATATTCTTCTGGTTTCGTATCCAGGCCAGCTTCTTCTAATTTTTTCTGAATCTGCTCTTTCTTTTCTTCTGTCAGGTACTTATGTGATAACGACTGGAAGGGCGCGAGCATCATCTGATTTAAATTCTTCTTTTCAATTCGTTTTGCATTTTCTACATAGTTCGTAAGTAAGCTACCGCTATCTTTTTTACTTTGTAGAAAGGTAGAGAATACCCAGTACATGACAACGAATACCACTACAGCTAAAATCGTAGCCACCTTATTCCCCTCTTTCTGTTGGGTTATAATTTGCAATCTTTTCTACACGGGTTGCTAAGAAAAAGACAATGAACATATTTACCGCTAACGCGATTTTTCCCATCATAGAACCTGCTAAAAATCCATATGCTTCTTTTGACATCAACATAATAACAATCGGCATAGCAATGACAATTAAGCAGTTCTGTACAAAGGCACGTTGCGCTTGCGACAAACTAGAACGCAATCTTGCCAGGTATAGCTTTTGTTTTTCGAAATCTTCTGCAATATCTAGTAAGACTTGAACTGAATTTGTTCCACCTTCTCGGCTGCACACTTCCAACATTTCATGGAAGAAAACCAATTCTCTAAAGTTAAACGTTTCATTGAATCCTCTAAATGCACGATGCATTGTGGTTCCACCTTCTAATAAAAGAGAAACTTTCTCTATTTCTTCTTGAATGCTTTCATGCATCATTGGCTTCACCTGAACTAATACCCGTTTTGCATTGTTACTAATTTGAAGTGCATTTGCTACAGCTTTCATATAGATAGAAAGACGGTCAATGACAACCAAGTAGTAACGTTTTTTTCTTCGATAAAGAAGAAACCTTGGAACTAAAAATCCAGATGAAACGGTAATCAGTGTAAAAGGATCTCTACCAAAAGAAAAATAGAATACTGCTGCAATACTCATTCCGGAAAGAATCGTATATACCCAGTACATACTTTTTGTTAATTTCCACTCGTACTTTTGGGCTTCTTGGATAACGGATTGTGGCAAATACATTCGTATCCCTTTGATATTTCTTAATTCCAAGCGCCTTTCTTCTTTCTCATTTTCTTGAACAAATTGAGAAAGAGCAGAACCTTTAGATTTCGCAAAAAGTAAAACGAGCAATCCTACACTAATAAAGATTAAAAATATACATCCATAGGCTAACAAACTATGCATACTGCACCTCCTTTTGTGAAAGGAATGGCGCATAAAGAGCTGGATTTACAGTAGAAGAACGGAATTTCTTCTCCATTTCAGCTGACATTTTTGCTGTAATAATATGTTGGCCATGAATTTTCCCTATTCTTTCATTCATTTCATCTTGTTTCTCATATGTTGGCATAAACTGAGACAATGGATTAAACTGTATATCTTCCTGATAATCCAATAGTTCAATCATCTCTGTAATATAACGATTTCCATCATCTTTCTTTTCCAAAAAGACAATTACATCAAATGTCTGTGAAATCAATTCATATAAATACTGGGCATCAATATTCGCACCACTTTGCAGACACATAAGCATTAAACGCCTAACTGCTTCTTTTGCACTTCTTGCATGGACAGAAGTGAAACCAGGATGTCCTGTTTGGAAAAAGTTGATCATTTTTAACGCTTCTTTCCCCCTCGATTCCCCTACAATTAATCGCTTGGGCCCTTGACGTAAAGCATTTGTTAACAATCTATCAAAGTCGATTGCATTTTCTTCTACTTCCGATGCCCTACACTGCATCGGAACAAAATGATGTTCTGGAAAAATGCGATGCAAATATAATTCAGGGTTATCTTCTACTACAAGAGTACGTTCTTTTTTCTTTCCTTTCGGAATGTGAGAAGCAAGATATTTCATAAACTCTGATTTCCCTGTACCCGTAGCTCCAGCAACTAAAATATTCATTTTGGCTTTCACAGCTGCAGCCAAAAAGTTCAACATTTCTTTCGATGCTTGATTGGTAGATAACATCCGCTCTTCAGAAGCACGAAGGTGATCCGCATTCTTACGAATCGTTATCGTTGTTCCGAGTCCCCCAAGTTCATCTAACGCAATATTGATACGTATATACGGAAATACGCAGTCAACATATGGCTTTGCTGTATTTAATGAATCTGATGTACTGTTTACCATCTTATAAGCTAGGGCTTTCACTTCTTCTTCTGTCTCAAATCGGTAAGGAAATGTACATTCTCCCTCTCCGATTTTTTCGTAAATGATTTCTTTTGTACCATTGATATAAATATCAGTTACATCCTTATCTTCTTTTAAAGGTTCTATAATCCCAAATCCAACAATTTCATCACACACCATATTTAGTAACTGTTCTGAAGGTACATCTAAAACGACGACTTGATTGCTTAGTAAAAAGCCTTTAATAATTTGCTCCACAGCTGTTCTCTTCTCTTTATTCATAAAGGATTCGCTTAAGATATCACGATGTTCTTTTACTAAAAATGCACGAATTTCATCTGTAATATCTTTAATTTGTTGAGCTGTAGTTGTTCCTAACTTTCGCACCGATTTAGAACGAATCCTATAACCAAAGTGATATAAATCCACTCGATTTCGCTTTAAGAATACTTGTTTTTCCTGTAAATAGCCCCACATACTACTTGCCACCTTTTTAATTTCGTAAACCAAAGAGACCCTTTTTCATAGAGGAGTGCTGGGATGGAATATCAAGACCAGCTGCTTCCATAATATGATGGACCTTTGCATTAATTTGCGGGGAACCAAATTGCATCCCCCATTCATAACTCGTACGATCTCTGTCATACGGAATTGTCACTGCAATGTTTTGGGAAGAAAGCTTTTCAATATCTTCTACATAGTCCTCGTCTCCCATATTCAAAACATGAATCATACGAGGTAATGTTAGCTTTGCTTCTTCTATTAGTTGTAATTCTCTTTTAATTGCTAACGCACCACGAGGGTTGCCATTTAGCACATGAACAACAAGGTCTGATTGGTATAGGATTGGGTAACTAAGCACCTCGGATAATTCAGTTGGTACCGATAGGATGATGTAGTCATATTCTGTATCTACAAGTGATTCGATAAATGTCGTTACAAACAATTCTTTGTTTTGAATCTCTGGAAATTGAGTTAAACTATAACCTGATGGAAACACCAGAAAATCCATCTTATCGTGTAATTTTTGCGTCAACCTTGGATTCACTTTTTTTTCTAGTAAATCTTGCTTGGTACAAATATACTGCAAGAGATTGTATTCATTTTCTTTTCTTACAAGCCCTAGCATATTTTTACTCTCATGGCTAAGACCTGTTCCAACCGCGAAGTTTGGTCTTACTTGGTCCGCTTCTACATAAAGCACCTTTTTCCCTAAATGAGCTAACTCATTTGCCATCGCAATACTTAACGTACTTTTTCCTACGTTTTCGTTTGTCGCATAAAAGGCAACCATTCTTACTTGCCGGTCCATCTTAAAAGCCCCTTCCTTATTTGGATTCGTTCAGATACTGTGCAACATATTCTTTTACACTTTTAGATATGGGGTTGGTTGAATGCTTCTCTACATAGTCTAAAATATTTTTCTGATCAGATATTTGCGAGAATCCTTCTGCTGGTTCTAATTCTTTCCCTGTTTGTTCTACCTTTTGTCCAACTGCAACAGGAATTACATCTCCAAGTGTTTTCGCACGATTTAGATATTGAAGTTGTTCTGGTGAAACAGCCAATGTATATAATCGCGTTACTTTTGGCTTTTGTTTTCCTTCTTGTTCCTCTTTTGATTCTTTCTTTTCTAGTACAAATGCATCTTCTGTATTGCTATCCTTTGCAGCCGTAACACGTACACGTTGGAAAAGACCACCGAATACTACCTTCTCATTGTCCCCGTCCTTTACAACCTGCTTAAAATATAAGTCCACATAAGTGTTAGGAATGATACTATTACCTGAACTTGTTTCCAAATCAACGAGTAACGGGAATGCAACTTCTCCATCTTTCAAATTTAAAATGGCAGAGTCAGGTAACTCCTCTTTCTTTACTACTTTATTTTTAAAAAGATAGCTATTTTCGGTGATTGGCTGCCCATCATTTGTCCACTTACCTATAACCTCTTTTTTACTTACACGTAATGCATTTGGAGGAATCCCATCACCAGGTAATGTTCGTTCCACTAGCATTTCTTCTTTAATCTCTGTATGCGCAGGTATATCCTTTGCAGCTACAACAACTTTTGTTGGTTTTACTGCATTTTCTACTGCAAAATGATTGTATCCATAGATACCCGCTACTGTTATAGCAGCTAAACCTACCGCTGTAATCTGCTTCTTTTGAAACTTAGACGGCTTCAATGTTTATATTCCTCCTTATGTAGCCTTTAAACGCAAAAAAGGACACACCTATGGCGTAAAACGCCTTAGGTGTGTCCTTTTAGCTAATCTAAAGTCTATATGAAAATGTTGGATTTATTTTCTTTAATATTACAATCTCAATATTATGATATATATAGTTTCATGTCAATCATTTCTAAAAAATATCTGTTTTTTCTATTTAAAAACCACGTAATCGATAATTAACCTCGCTCCCAAAACCCTGTTATAACAAGGTTTCTAACCTATTAAGCATCCCAAAAATATGTTGTAATTAATCTAACACAACTGAATATTCCAAGGTGTCGGTTGCTATCCTTTCTCTTTCATTTTATGGAGAAAAGAAGAGATCATTTGGAAATACTTTTCACAATAGTTGATGCAAGAGGCAAAATTATTATTAAAACGAAATCAATTTTGTTCCTGTTTCAAAATACTTTGCAGGAGCATAACTTTTCCCATTCCGATCCTGAAATTCACTTCCAATATATAACGATGCAATCATTACGATAATTCCAATGAAAATTACACGTTTCATACGTTGTTTTTTCTTTTTATCCATTCAATATTCCCCTTTCTACAAAAAAAAGACACATCCCATTAAGGGATGTGCCTTTGGTTTATCCATTCAGCTACTAGTTTAAGAAGGATATCTTATTGTGTTGATTCATCTAATTATACTATATTTTATTCTCATTTCCTATTTCTCATGTAATACCAATCTGTTAATTTATAAAGTACGTCTTCCTTACCAACCCAATTCCAACCAACTCCACTTCCTCCAGGGAATGGATCGTCAGGAAATACTCTTCTTTTTATGAAATCATCATACGCAACACCCTTAATCTCTACTTGCTCAGTTAAACATAAACTCATTTCATTGATACCTGCTGGAGCTGTTTCTACATTAAAAGTGTATACACCATCTTTTGTCTTCAGTGGTGAATACCATTTTTGGCCACCATCAATGATTTTCTCTTGTCCATCCCAATATAAAGACTTAGTTGGTCTTTTACTATCAAAAACATGTCCTGTTGCTTCAGATAAATACATATTTTTAGGTAGGAATTTTGCTGTAGTATCTTTAAGTTCTTTCTTCTCTAAATCTTGAGTAGACTTTAATCCTTCGTCTGCAAATGGATATTGTGCCTTAGCAGCAGTAAATACACCAGGGTAATTCGCATTCCAATCATTTTTGTACTTACCGTTTACTTCATACGAAAATCCATAACCAGAATGTAGCTTAGAAGGAGCTAAATTACCAATACTCCCTGTCAAAGTTTCATAATACATTTCCCCAGTTATATCTTCTTTTGATACACGTTCACTTACTGTTTCTACTACACCTTTTACACTCGTTACACCACACATTGCCTTTTCTTTTGAAGGCTCATAGATTGCTGTTTTAATAGGATTATTTTTGTACGTAGTTTCCTCGATGTCTATACGATTACCAGCAGGGTTAATTTCCGCTTGAATTGTTCCTTTACCTTTATGTTGCCAGTCAAGGTTCAGGGTTTTCTTTTCTCCCTCAGTTAATCTTACCTTTTGTAAAGCTACTTGTTGTCCGTTATGTTTTAACACAACTACTGTTTCAGGATTCATATATTTTTCTTCTAATACATCTAACTTTTTAATTTTATTCTTCTCTTTTTCTAGTTTCTGCCTTGCATTATCTAGCCTACTTGCCGCACTATCTAGTTTATTTTCTTCCCAAGAGCAGTCTCTATCATAATAGTGGTCCTTTCCCTCGGCATCTACTTCATGAATTGGATTACGACGACAATAACTTAAGCTGGATTGTGCACTATCTCTATCAGATTCAGTGCTGTTTATTTCTTGTTGAGACTTATTAATATTGTTGTTTACTTTTGCTCTATATTGGTCACGCTCTAGTTTAAAATTATCACGTGATACATCTACTCTTGTTTTGATATTCTTTCCTTCTCTTGCTGTTTCTCCTTCAATTCGGTCAGCAGAGAAATCAATTTTATATTTAAAATCATCTTCATCACCTGGATCTGGATTAGGTGTTACTTCTGTACCACAGTTTCCATCTACAATAAAATCAACTGTTTTCTCGTTTGACCCCCTTTGAACCCCATCAATAATTTTTAATTTTGCAGTATAACGACCACACATCTGAGGCTGCCAACTTATATCTTCTTTCGTAAATCGTCCTGCATCACCTTCATTTGGTTTTTGATTATCTTTTTGTGGCGTTGAACGTAAGTAATTTTCTTGATGATGCACTGTTTCACCACTTTTAGTAATATCTAGTAGCCATTGCACACGATTTCGTTCACCTGCTATCGATGAATAAGGGTTACCTATATCGAGTTTGGGACCACGTTCTGTATATCCTTTCTCTTTACTTACATACTCGAAACCGTTAAATGTAAACTTAACAGGTGTATCCTTCTTACCACTAGAGACTTTAAAATCTTTTATTTCAGGTTTACTAGTTCGTACATACCATAGACTATATTTATTTATTCCATTTACGCCACCAGCACCTGCATATCCACCAGAAAGATAGGCTATATCACGAATCCAATAAAACAGACCATATGATTTTGGTGAATTACCATTAGATACTGTGTGCGAATCTATATTATTTAGGACAAATTGAGAATTACCCCAATATTTATCAGAAATGATAGATTCAGTAATCCTCTCTTTTTCCGTTATCATACGATCCCCAACAGCGATAGCACTATTCCAATAACCTTCATTCGAAATCCGCACATAAGGCTCACTTAGGTCTTCTCTTTGTACTAAGTTTGCTTGTGGGTTTTCAAAACTAAAAGAGCCATTGTAAACAGCAGGGTAATGAAGATCTCCTTTATACGCTAAATCTACACCCGGTGGCGCATAACGACTCCCAAAACGATAAAACTTACCTTTCATTTGCAAATATCTAGAAGTAAGAGAGGTATCATCTGTTCCGTTATAAAAAGGAACGTCAGCATTTTTCGCACTTGCTATACTTGGAATCATTAATGCTGTCGAGGTACACAGTAATAACAAACTTCTTTTCAATTTCATAAGTTTCCCTCCTAAAACAAAAAAGGACACACCTATACCATTGGCTGGTACGTTAGGTGTGTCCTTTCCGTATCTTATTAAATATTATATCCAATTTTTAATCTTTTAATTGCATTATAACGTTATTTAGGTTCAATTAAAATAGACATTGTATCACGAATCATAGTTTTTCCAATACGAATTTTAAAATCACCTTTTTGATAGTTAGTAATTGTTTTTGAATCAACAGCATTTTGAATCTCCTGATTTAAGTCTAACCCTGTTAAATATGTCACCCATTTTTTTGTTAATTCTACAGTTGCCGGATTATTATCTAAAAACCCAATTTTAAAGGTATCTCCTCCACCTTCTACTACAAATTGACCACCGGCATATGAACCTTCTGGGTAATACATGCCTTTATCTAGAATAGTTACAGCCCCATTTAAATTAGAGTATTTTAAATTTGTGTTATATTTTCTATTAATCTCTTTTAAGATATTTTGCGCTTCTGGAGCTAATTGTTTTTTCACAGTAGGATTCTCTAACGCAGATGGATGAAAATCAAAATCCGGTTGTACTAGGCTTTCATCTAAACCTGCTGGTACTTCAGGTTTCGGGTCTGGCTTCACTTCTGGTTTTTCTTCTGGTTTTGTTTCAGGCTTTGGATCTGGCTTCACTTCTGGTTTTGTTTCTTTTTCAACTGCATTAATAGAGTTATATAGGAACTGACTATACGCTTCACGTGTTACAAACATTTTTGGAGAATACATATTACCTCCTGTACCAATAGTAACGCCATTTTCTTCTAATGCGCTGATTGCTTTTAGTGCCCATGAGTTTTTATCAACATCTGTAAATGTTGTTGTTTTCGTTGACTTAAATTTAAAAGCATTAGTAAGTACTTGTGCCATTTGTTCACGAGTTAAAATATCATCTGGACCATATTTCCCATCACCAAATCCATTCACAAGTCCTGCTTTAGCAAGTGCTAAGATTTCTTTTTCAAACAAATGTCCTTTAATATCAGTAAAAGGATTTTTGAAGCTAGCATCTGCATCTGCTGGTTTTACGTACATATAAATCATACGAGCAACTTGCCCACGAGTTACATTATCACCAAAGCCAAAGATATTATTTCCGTACCCTTGCACTACTTTACGATTTGTTAAATCATAAATTGCTTTTGTAGACCAGTGATTTGCTGGAACATCATTGAATTTTAATGAGTCTGTGTTATCAGCCTTAGCAGTAAATGCTCCTGCTCCTAGTAATGATGTACCCATTATTGTTAGTGCTGTTGCTGTTTTTAAAAATTTGTTAGCCATTGTTTGTTCCTCCAAATATATTAGTTTTTCATAGATTCTCTTATTG
>NZ_JBEUTW010000109.1:0-4895 GCF_040492675.1 Bacillus sp. AP50 | reverse complement strand
CTACCCCCTGCTTCTGAAGAAGGCGGGCCACTTGGTTAGATTTTCTATGTAGTTCACCATACGATAAACAATCTTCTCCCAGAGTTAAAGCAATCTTGTCTGGCGCCTTATTAGCCCGCTCTACAAAAAGACTTACCAATGTTTTTTCCTGAGGGTAGTCAACTTTCTGGTTATTAAACTGATGCAGAAGAGAAAATGTTTCCTCATTTTCGAGAAGCTGTTCACTCCTAAACCGCTGATCTAAATTATCAATCAAAATGTATAAAGCACGTTCAAAATAGCCTAAAAGTCTTTTAATAGTTAAATCCGAAAAAGAAGAAACAATCCTGATTTCAAATTGATTTAGAGTTGTAGAAATTGAAAAATCAAATAAAGTATTGGTTTTTTCATAACTCTCTTTTCTAGGGGTTATGGAATGCTTCTTGATATTTTCATATGTGTGAAAGTCTATGAAATTAAATAAAATATCAAAAACAGGGTTATCCAAAGCACTTGAAGCACCTATAGCTTCCGATATTCTTTTAAAAGAAAGACGTCCAAATTTTTTCTTATCAATTTGTTTTTTATGAACTTTCCTTAATAGCGTCTCCCAAGTCTCTTCTTTATCTATAGAAATCCTAAAAGGAATTGTGTTTAAAAAACAGCCGAGCATTTTTTCAGCATCCTCAGTAACCGGCCTTGCGTTCTCAACCAAACCTATAGTTATATCACTTTCAAACGTGATCAACTTCATTACAGAGAGGTAGGCAGTCAGACACATTGTTCTTATAGTAGTCTTCTCTTTTTTAGCAACTCGTTTAAGTTGTTGAAGAAGTTCTGGATTTAGCATTTTAGTAGTTGTTTTAGTTTCCTGTGTAGCTTCAAATGGAAGTTGAAGCCTCTTAAAATCTTCCAACTCCTTCTGCCAGTAAGTCGTTAAATCTTCCTGCTGTGAAACAACCATCTGGTCCACTATATAATCCTTATAGTTGCTCTTCAGTTGAGACAGTTGTACAGTACCAGCTTTTAACTTGAAATATACGCCTACTAACTCCGTCATAAACGAGGCAACACTCCAGCCATCCATAATGGCATGATGGACTATCCAAGCAAAAGCGACCTGACGGTCGTTTAACCTATATACCCGAAGCCTCCAAAGGGGTCCCTCTTTTAGCTCAAACGGATTCTGACGATCTTCCAAAAGAGAACGCTCAATAAAATCCTCCTGCTCTTTTTCTGTATATACTGATAGATCACGCTCTATGATATCGACTGGAACTGACTGGTAGACAACTTGAAGAGGCACAGATCCTTCATCTAAGAAAAAGCCCGTTCGTAAAATTTCATGTTTATTCATTAATAAGGTCATAGCTTCAGTTAATTTTCCCACTTCAAATGAAGTATCCTCTAGCTGATAAACAAGTTGGTCATGATAAAACGCTTCTTCTGGATATTTCAAAGAATAAAAAACCATTCCCTGCTGGATATCACTCATTGGATACACATCAACCACTTTATAAGCTAAAGAGACGTGCTCCGCAAGGAACCTACTCTTCAAATCCTGCAATTCTTTTCTTTTTTCTATTCGTTCCTCTTCCAGTGAAAAACTTTTTGCACCGGCATACGCGACTAGCTCTTTTATAGTTGGATATTCATACAAATCTTTAATCTGAATAGCCCAGTCCATTTTCCTATTCATAAAACTAATCAATCCGATGGCTTTGATAGAGTCTCCCCCCAGATTGAAAAAGCTGTCAGTTACACCAAGAGAGGTGCCTAAAAACTCCTCCCAGATAGACCGTACACGGCCTTCCAGCAGATTCTGGGGCTCCTCATGGATAACACCTTTCACTTCCGGAGCCGGAAGCCTGTGGCGATCAACCTTACCATTGGAAGTGAGTGGCATCATTTCAAGCTGAATGAAATAAGAAGGAACCATATAAAATGGGACTCTTTTGGCCAATTCCATTCGGAGTCCCGAAGGACTCAATTCCTCTTCGGCTGTATAATAGGCAGCCAAAGCTTGTCCCTGTTCCTCTTCAAAAGCTTGTACAAAAACTTCTCTAATTCCGCTACAGAGAAGTAGCTGGGTTTCAACCTCTCCTAATTCGATCCGATGGCCACGGATTTTAACCTGGTCATCCATTCTTCCAAGGTACTCCAGATTCCCCTCTTCCAGCCATCGGGCCAGGTCACCTGTTTTGTACATCCGCTCTCCTGGTCGAAACGGATTTTCGACAAAGCGCTCTTCCGTTAAATCCGGCCGGTTCAAATAACCTCTAGCCACACCTTCCCCAGCCACATACATTTCACCACCAACTCCAATAGGTAGGAGGTTCTTCTGGCTACCTAGCACATACACTTGAAGGGTGGGAATCGGCTTTCCAATATTGCTGATGTTAGTCTCAATTTCTTTTTCAGTGATTTCCTTATACGTGACATGAACAGTCGTTTCCGTAATCCCGTACATATTAATCAACTGCGTGGAAGGATAGGCTGCTTTCCAGTCCTTCAGCTGTAGAGGAGATAGCTTTTCCCCCCCAAAAATGACTTTGCGGACAGGCATCTCGGCTGGCTTCATCTTTTTCATCTGGTGAGAAAGCTGATAAAACGCCGTAGGCGTCTGGTTCAAGATGGTCACCTTCTCTTTAAGTAGAAGCTCAGCAAAAGCCTCCGGATCCCGAGCCACAAAAGATGGAACAAGAACTAGCCGGCCTCCATACAACAAGGCACCATACATTTCCCAAACTGAAAAATCAAAACAATAGGAGTGGAACAATGTCCAAACATCTTCTTCCGAGAAATCAAAGAGATTCTGATCGTTAAACAAGAGACGTACCACGTTCCGGTGCTCCACCATAACTCCTTTCGGCTGTCCAGTAGATCCCGAGGTATAGATGATATAAGCCAAGTCTTTCGGACCAGCTTCCACTTCCAGATCCGAAGGATCTTCTTTCTCCCATTCCCGTTTCCAAAGCCCTAGTACCTGTCCGGAATAATGGGCGGGAACGTCTTCTGCATACTGGACGATCAGCTTCTCGGCTCCGCTGTCATCAAGCATATAGCGGATTCTTTCCTCCGGGTAATCCGGATCAATCGGAAGATAAGCTGCACCTGCCTTTAATATACCCAGAATACCTACAATCATCTCAACCGAACGATTAACCAGGAGACCCACTACCTGTTCGCGGCCTGTCCCCTGTTTCTGAAGAAGGCGAGCCACTTGGTTGGATTTTCTATGCAGTTCACTATAAGACAGGTTATCTTTTCCTATTGTCAAGGCGAGCCTGTCTGGTGTCTTCATAGCTTGCTCATGGAAAAGATCTACAATTGTTTTTTCTCGCGGGTATTCCGCCATGGTATTATTGAAATCTACTAATAACTTCTGTTTCTCCACGTTTGATACAATACTAATTTCCGAGAGTTTAATTTTCGACAACCCCTTCCATTAACCTTTTATAATATTCAAGAAAACGGTAAATAGTTTCTTCTCCTAAAAGAGTAGTGTTGTATTCCAGTCCTAGCAAAAAAGAATTTCCCAGTGATAAATATGTAAAAGAAAATCAAATTTGGATGTATAATTACTTTCAACTTACAAACCAATCTTCAGATCACCAATTTTGTAATAATCAATGAGTTCATTTTGATAAATGAACATCGTCTGAAATGATGGTGATATACTGTGGATTAGCCTGTATAGAGGTGCAGCAGCAATGAATAAAGAATAAATTTGTAAATATAAGGTGTAACATTTATTCTTTTACAATGTTGATGAATTTTTTCCAAAAGAGACTCTATCTGCATTTCCTTCATGAGTGAGTACGACTGCTTTTCTGGAATTATATAGAAATTCAATACAAGAAATCTTACATCTATCATTTTTCAATATTCAATCTTTTAAGAGAAGCAGCTCTCCTATCGAAGATAAAGTGGTTCAACCAATTAACGTATTATAAATACTGAAACTCAATCCTTTTAAGTGATGCTTCTCTTCCGTTTCTAAGCTGCTGATGTGTCCCTATGAGTTCTTTTTCAAATAAATTAGTGAACCACCCGTCAGTAATTATATGATTGACAGATTCATCCAGAATGGAATAGTCCCTGTCAATCATATAAATTTTTATACAAATTAATGAATCGTGTAACAAATCAAAAGGCGCATCAACTTTTTTAGATAATCTCTTGCTTTTTAGATTCTTTGTTTCCTTCTACATAAGAAAAAAGAACCACAACGCGAATGGTAAATTGATAATTCTGATAATATAACATTGAGTTGTCACCAAATATTTCAAAATGAATCTGTTAATTCTCATGTCTATTTACCATTTATTGCTCCTTTAAGTACTCCACATGCAGTAATTCTTTAAAATGAGGGGTAAATGTGGAGGTATAGAAAGAAAAGTATGGGACTTTCTAATACACAAACTATAGACTTGTCTGCAAAGGCATCAAAAGAGTTCATCTCTTTTAATTTCATTAGAGTGCAGAAGTTCGGTATCATTATAATTGCAAAATAGCAAATTGATCTTTGCTTCCTCATTTGGAAGCAGAAAAACAAAACACCGGAAAGCTCTCATTAATATCTCAAGTAGAATACTGGGAGCGTCTTCAATAAGCGAAATATCATTCTGGTAAAACGCTTCTGAACCGCCTCCATGATCCATAGATTCTAAAGACTTGAACCGAGATACATTCTATGAGGAAACCGTAGAAAGACCTCCTATTCTGAGAGCAGTTTTAGTATTACAAAATGTAATTTTAAAATCCTTTACATCGTCCATACTTCTTAGTTTTTCTTTTAAGACTTCAATAGTTTTAGAATCCCCTAAATATTCGACCTCCCTCAAAATATAAAAAACCGAATAATTTTATATAAAAAAACTACATTTTTCTCAATACAAGTAAAAGTTTACCAC
>NZ_JBEUTW010000108.1:0-15314 GCF_040492675.1 Bacillus sp. AP50 | reverse complement strand
AATAAAAACAAGAAACCAGCCATTTTATAGGCTGGTTTCTTGTTTTTATTTAAGCAATTGCTTTATATTCTCTGCATGATACACTTCACAAATATAAAATACACATTTGCAGTTACTTACAATTTGATACTTTCTAGTTGGATACACATTCGCTGTAACAGAACATCCATCAAACAATTCAATAATATTTCCAGATGGCTGATATCCTTCATATAATACGTTTCTTCTTACTTCCATCTTTTCTATAAGCTTTTCAACAGGAATATTTCCACTCTCTAATTCACTCTTTATTGCGTCCGGTAAAAACGAAGTGTCTGCAAAAATTAGATTTTCAGATAACACCTTTCCTTTATAACTAACATTAGATACACGGTAAAGAAATGTTCCATCTTTATCAAAGAAATTCTTTGCTTCTTTCGGAATGTACTGTCTACCAAGTGCCTCTTGTTCAAGAACATCAAACTGAACTGTATCATTTAAAAGCTTTTCTAAAGCATGAATGGATGATGTATCTCCAGAAAATAAAATATTTTTAATTGCTTGTACGTTATAAGTGAATTCATTCTTTCTATTTTCCGCTACTAACATGAGGAACACCTCTTCTATAATTTTTTTATTTAAGATTTAAAAGTGCTGCCGCGTCTAATTGCGTAATTTCAGTCACTTCCTTACTGAATATTGCAACAGAGGCCCTATAATCTAAACTAGGCCTTACATCTTCCATCATTGTATTACTTGCTAACTCTTGTCTATCCTTAAAAACCAACAAGTTTGGAGGATCATTTGGAGCTGATACTGTAATATGTACTGGCGGAATCATTAGTCCTTCACCTGTCGCTTTCAGCACCGCTTCTTTTCGAGTCCAATATGTTAAAAAACCTTCTATTTTCTGTTTATTTGGCAGTTTCATAACTTGCGCTATTTCAATGTCTGTTAATACACCTTCTGCCATTTTCATAACATCTACATTTGGATTCATTTGTTCTACATCTATGCCAACAGGTGCAGATTTTGTAAAAGCAACGACAACCCACTCACCTGAATGTGAAACGGATAATTGCGGCATACCTTCTGGTAATTGTGGTCTTCCATGCTGCAATTTACATACTGAGCACATTCGATCAATTGGTACTTGGACTGGTGACATAGAAAGTATCTTACCGAGAACTAATCTACTTATTACGCAACCTATTATAAAACGAGCTCGATCTGCCGAATGGTGATACGAATTTGCTTTCTCTCGCTCTATATCATTTAGTAAATTGTAATGCCATGATTGTAAATCTGAAATTCTTGCCCACCATATTTGACAATCATTCTCATTCAAAGTTGGAATAGAATCTACAACTTTACTTTCTATCATGTAAACTCTCCTTTATTCAACGAATATCAATTTTCATAAGAAAGCATGCGTATATTGTTATTCATTGACAAGTACTTTCTCTTTTTCTGATACAGATAATGTTTTTTCTTTCTTCTTTGACATTACCTCTTTATCGGAAATACGTAAAGAAAATAGTAGTGCTATGAGCAAAAATATTGCTGACCCAATTAATGCTGCTTGATATGGTAAAAAATCGGATTGAACGTTATTACCTCCAAAACCAGCTAGTATACTAGCTAAAACCGCTACTCCTATTGCTGAACCTAGTCGATTTTGCACATTGAATATAGTAGTCGCTCTCCCCATAGAAGGCGGCGTGATATTGTTAAAGGCAGAAAATTGAACCGCACCGACAGATTGGCCTAAGAAAATACCGATACCAAACAATAATGCCCGGATTTGCCACGGATTCGTATCGTGATTTACAAAACTCAATAAAACAAATATAACCGCCGTACATATTAATCCAATAGAAATTACCTTTCGAGCTCCTAATTTCTTATATGACCATGGCACAATTTGTGAAGAAATCATTAATCCAATCGCCTCTGGAAATGTCGTAAGTCCTGATTCCAGTGCGGAAACTCCTATCACATTTTGATACATAAGAGGAAAAACAAATAACATTCCTAATAAACCAGCTGATGAAAATAATGATATAATGCTCATCTTTCTAAAGACTGGTTCTTTTAATAAGCGTAAATCTAACATCGGTTGCTTTACTTTCAGTTCTACAATTATAAACAATGTAATGAATACAACCCCAGCTATCCCAGTACTCATAATTTCTGGAGAAATCCACCCTTTTGATGGTCCCTGGCTGAGTGCATATATGAGCATCGCAAATCCTGGTGCTGATAAAATAAAGCCGAGCGAATCAAAGCGACCAGCTGATTTTTCAACATGTTCTGCTAAAAATAGAAGTCCAAATAGCAATGCAACGATTCCAAACGGTAGATTAATATAAAATGCCCAACGCCAAGACATTTGATCTACAAAGAAACCACCGATGATAGGACCAATTGCTGGTGCTACAGCAATTGGAAGTATAATGAACCGGGAAATCTTCGGTCTTTCCTCGGGTGAAAATGTTCGAAATAACATCGCCATTCCAACCGGTGTTAAAAGCCCTCCGCCAGCACCTTGAATAATACGGAAAATATTCAATGAAGTAATATCGTTAGCCATTCCGCATAAAGCAGATGCAATTGTAAATACGAAAAGAGCAATTAAAAATACTCTTTTCGTACCAAAACGATCTCCTAACCAACCAGAAATCGGAAGGAAAACAGCTAAACTAACTAAATACCCAACATTCACCGTCCCCATTGCAGATGCAGGTACTTGTAGTTCTCTACTTATCGTTTGCAGTGCTACATTTACAATCGTTGCGTCCATCGCAGCCATAAACATCGCAGTTATATAAACGATACTTACAACTACTTTTGGATTTAGTTTTTCTTTCATTATCGTTTTCCTACTAATGTTTTTTCGCGAACTTGATTACCTTGTGGATTCAAATCTTTCCAGTTATATTCAACATATTCTAAGCAGCTCTGCCTACTAGCTTCTTCATATACGACATTCCAGCCAATAGGTACATCGAGAAAAGCAGGCCAGAGAGAATACTGGCCCTCCTCATTTATTAATACTTTATATGTGTAATTATCATTTTCAAATGGATTCGTCATACTCTACTTACCCCTTTCTTATTCTGCAAATATTTCGCTAATACTTGCCCAATTTCCGTAAGTGGACCTGGCTGACATAGATCTTTATGTCTACAATCAATATCGTGCTGCACAATTTGCCCGTCTAAATAATTTAGCCACGTATTTGGAGAAATAGGATCAAACCAGTCTGGTATAACAGTAGATCTAAAGAATAAGATATCTCCGTTATAAACTTTCGGTACATATTTCCCTAACAACCCTACTGAATTTACATATGTTTCTTTCAAGTTCAATATAGTCTCTTCTTCAAGACTTGCTAATGCACTTCCATCTTTACGAAGGATTTCAACTGCACTTTCCATTGTAAGTGGTTTACCATCCATGTTATCTGGGTCATATCCGCCTAAAGCAAGTAATGCAATTAACGCTTCCTCTTCAGTAGGCGCTTCCGTATTTGGTAAGAAGTGTCCAGGATAAGAATCAAGCATAACGAGTAATTCTACTTCTTCCCCTTCATTTTGTAGTTGCGCCGCCATTGCATGCACAACATTTCCTCCAAGCGACCAACCTAATAAACGATATGGTCCATAAGGCTGTACTTCACGAACATGTTTCAAGTAATCCGCCGCCATCTCCTCTAAACTTTTTGGAAGTTCTTCATTTTTAGCAATACCACGTGCTTGTACACCATAGATTGGATAATCTTTTCCTAAAGATTTCATAAGTCCTGCATAGCACCAACTTAATCCACCTGCTGGATGTACACAAAATAGTGGTAATTGATCCCCGCTTGCTCGTAATGGAAGCAACACATCAAGTGCACTTTGACCATTCCCCATCTCAAGTCTTTCAGCTAACCCTGCAACAGTCGGTGCTGCAAATAAAGTGCCAATGTTTAGTTCCACTCCAAGCGCCTCTTTCATGCGGCTCATAAGCTGCACTGCAAGGAGTGAATGGCCACCAAGATCAAAGAATCCGTCATCAATTCCAATTTGAGGTACACTTAGCACTTCTGTAAACAAGTCGCATAACATTTCTTCTTGCGGTGTTCTTGGACCACGACTAGAAGATGATGCGATAAATTCTGGAGCTGGCAATGCCTTTCTATCTAATTTACCGTTTGGAGTTAAAGGTAACTCATTTACTACTACAAAAGCGTATGGAACCATATAATCTGGTAAACTACCACTAGCAAACTGACGCATTTCATTCGTATCAATCGCTTCATTATTTGATGCAACGATATAAGAAACTAACCGTTTATCCCCTGGTTGATCTTCCCGTACAATAACGGCTACTTGCTCAACTTTAGGGTGCTTCATTATGACTGCTTCTATTTCTCCTAATTCAATTCGGAACCCACGAATTTTGATTTGATGATCTGCACGTCCTATATAATCTAGCGTCCCATCTTTACGCCAGCGAGCTAAGTCTCCTGTACGATACATTCTTGTACCTGGCTTGCCAAATGGATCTGCGATAAAGCGTTCAGCCGTTAATCCTGCTCTTCCTAAATATCCACGCGCAAGCCCTGCACCTGCAACATACATTTCTCCAACTACTCCAGGTGGCACTGGTTGTAAATAGTTGTCTAACACATACACTTTAAGGTCAGGTATACTGCACCCAATTAAACTATTTGCTCGTAAAGAGACGATAGTTTCATCTAATTCAATATAACTAACATGTACTGTCGTCTCCGTAATACCGTACATATTAATAAGCTTTGGTGCGTTATGAGGATGTCGACTATACCAATCTTCTAAGCGACTTAGCTCAAGTGCTTCTCCTCCAAAAACAACATATCGTAAAGATAATTTTTGGCCAATCTCTTCATTTTCACGATCTGCTTGCATCAATTGATAGAACGCTGATGGAGTTTGGTTTAAAACCGTAACCTTTTCTTTAACAAGAAGCTGTAAAAATTCTTTCGGTGAGCGACTTACAGTATGTGGCACTACAACTAAACGCCCTCCGTATAATAAAGGTCCCCAAATTTCCCAAACAGAGAAATCAAAAGCGTATGAATGGAACATCGTCCAAACATCGTTTCCGCCAAACTGGAACCAATGATCAGTTGCTCCTAAAAGTCTTACTACATTTTGATGAGGTATCATAACGCCTTTCGGTCTACCCGTTGAGCCTGACGTATAAATAACGTAAGCAATATGTGATGGAGATAATGGCTTAATGCGTTCCACTTCATCAATATTTTCTTCACTATATTTCTCAACTTCTGCTATTACTTTTACATCATCAACTAAAACTTTTAGTGCCTCATCACATTCAATTTCCACTTCTGAATTCGTTAAAACACATGATGGTTTCGCATCGTGTAGCATAAATGAAATGCGGTCTGCTGGGTAATCTGGATCTAACGGAAGGTATCCAGCACCAGCTTTAAGAACAGCTAATAAGCTTACAACCATGTTTAATGATCTTGGCATCGCTAAAGCAACGAGTTGATCAGGACCAATCCCTTTTGCTATTAGGAATCGAGCTATTTTATTTGCTTTTCTATTTAACTCTTCATAAGTTAATTTCTTATCTTCAAAGACAACAGCAATAGAATTCGGATTTATATGAACCTGCTTTTCAAACAATTGTGGCAATGTCATTTCTGGTGCAATTTGAAAACCACCATTCCACTTTTCTAACACTGTATTTTTCTCTGCTACAGTTAATATTTCTAATCTGCCAATTGATTGATCCGGATTTGTAGCTGCATCATCTAATAACAAAATGAATCGTTCTATTAGTTTTTGAACCGTTTCACGTTTATATAAATCGGTACTAAACTCTAGTAATCCATGTAAACCGTTCGGAGTACCATCAACCCCGTTACTCTCACTAATTTCAAATGTTAAATCAAATTTTGCAGAACCGACGCTTTGAATTTCAAGGCTCGCTTCTAAACCTGGTACATGAAACGTTGCTTCTGGTGTATTTTGAAAAGCTAACATAACTTGAAACAACGGGTGGCTGTTTCGAGTACGTACTGGATTTAACACTTCAACAAGCCTTTCAAATGGAACATCTTGATTTTCATAAGCTGCAAGATTTACCTGCTTCACTCTATTTAATAATTCTTTAAAACTTGGATCTCCTGACGTATTTGTACGTAACACTAATGTATTTACAAATAAACCAACAATATCTGAAAGTACATCATCATTTCTTCCAGCAATCGGACTTCCAATTGGTATATCAGTGCCTGCACCTAATCTTGTAAATAGTGCACTAAGCCCTGCTTGCAATACCATAAACAAACTAACTCCATTTTTACGTGCAAGCTCTACTAACCTACTATGCATACCTTCATCTATATGAAAATGAATTGTTTCCCCGCGGTAACTCGTCTCAATTGGACGCTGGAAATCTGTAGGTAACTCCATTTGGTCTGGTAAACCTTTAAGTTCTTCTTTCCAAAAATCTAATTGTGTTGAAATAAGACTCTCTGGTGTCGTTTCATCACCTAGCAATTGCTGTTGCCAAAGTGCATAATCCGCGTATTGAACTGGTAGTGTCTCCAGCTGAACTCTGTCACCTTGACATCGTGCTTTATACGCCACTGTAAAATCTCTCGTTAACGGCTGTAATGACCAGCCATCACCTACAATATGATGTAATAAAATTAATAATACATGTTCGTTTTCACTCACTGTAAAAAGTTGTAAACGAACTACCGGCTCAAAATCGAGGTTAAAGCTATATCTTACCGCCTCTGAAAGTACACTTTCTAATTCATCTTTACATGTATTAGTTATAACCATTTCTAGATTTAAGTTTTCCATATCTAAAATTCTCTGATAGGAACTACCTAATACGTTAGGGAAAATTGTTCTAAGTGTTTCATGTTTCTCAACTACATCATAAAAAGCACCTTGTAATGCTTCCCGATTCAATATTCCATTCATACGAATGACTAGCGGAATATTATAAGTAGGACTTGGACCTTCTAAACAATTTAAGAACCATAACCTGCGCTGTGCAAATGAAAGTGGAACTTCATTTGGCCTACTTGCTTTCTGAATAGCTGGTCTTGCGCTTTTTGCATCGTTTAATTGTTTCGCCAGTTCGGCAACAGTTGGTGATTCAAATAGTTTCCCGATTCCTAATTCCACACTTAACGTTTCACGAATTCTTGCCATTAAACGAGATGCGAGAAGTGAATGTCCACCCATTTCAAAGAAATTATCATCAATGCTAATTCGAGAAACACCAAGTACTTCTGCAAATAAATCACATAATATTTCTTCTTTCGGATTTCTAGCAACTCTCTCATTGTGCATTCCATTAAAATCAGGAGCAGGTAATTTCTTTCTGTCAACCTTACCATTTGGCGTTAATGGTAATTCTTCTAGCACAACAAATGCCGATGGTATCATATAATTCGCTAAACTTTCTGAAACATAAGAACGAATTTCTGAAAGATTAATCGGTTCCTTTTCTTCTGCAACGATATACGCAATGATGCGTTTATCATTTGGACGATCTTCTCGTACCATTACTACCGCTTGTTGAATATTTTCATGTCGTTGTAATACCGTTTCAATTTCAGCTAATTCAATTCGGAATCCACGAATTTTAATTTGATGATCTGCGCGACTAATGTACTCTAACGCACCATCACTACGCCATTTCACAAGATCTCCTGTACGGTACATGCGCTTCCCTGATTCTCCATAAGGATTTGCAATAAACCGTTCAGCTGTTAACTCAGGTTTTCCTAAATATCCGCTTGCAAGTCCCTCCCCTGCAATATATAATTCCCCAATAACTCCAGGTGGAACTGGTTGTAACCCTGCATCCAATACATACACTTCTGTATTGCAAATTGGCTTTCCAATAGGAGGTATACCCTTTTCACCTTCATCAATGTTCATAAAAGTAGACCAAATCGTCGTTTCAGTTGGTCCATATAAATTAGTTATTGAGCAACCTAATTCTTTTAATTTATTTGCTAAATGCGCTGGAAGAGCTTCACCACCAACTAGTATATTTAGCCCTTGTAGCTTCTCTGGATAATCAGTTACTAACGCCTGCCAAAGCGTCGGTGTAGCCTGCATAATGGTCACTCTTTCTTCTTGTAAAAGTGTCGTTAATGCTGATGGCTCTTGTATGTCTTCTTTTTGCGCAATTGTTAAACTTGCACCACTAATAAGAGGTAAATAAATTTCTAGAGCAGAAATATCAAACGCAAACGTTGTAACTGCTAATAAATGATCATTTTCATTTAATGAAAACTTTTGTTGCATAGCCATTAAAAAGTTACTTAAACCTCTCATAGGAACAATTACACCTTTTGGGTTTCCTGTTGAGCCTGAAGTATATATTGTATAGGCTGGGTTTAAAAGTGATACATCATTCTTACATGCTATATTCATACGAGAATATGTATGTAACGCTAGTTTCGTTTCTTCTTCATCTAATACAATTTTTTTCATATCATTTTCTATAACTAACTTAGATGAAACAGATGAATGTGTTATGATACAAACTGGTTTTGCATCATTTACTATATAATTAATTCTTTCTGCTGGGTATTCTGGATCTATTGGTAAATACGCTGCACCAGCCTTTAAGACTGCTAGCATACTAACTACCATTTCTATTGATCTAGGGAATACTAAAGCTACAAACTGGTTTGGTCGTATTCCTTCTTCTACTAAATAATGTGCTAGTTCATTCGCTCGTTCATTTAGCTCTTTATACGTAAGGTTTACACCGTCACAAGTAATGGCTAGTTTATTGGGATTTTTTTGCACTTGTTTTTCAAATGATATAGGCAGACTGATTAACTCATCGTTTTCCTTCGTTTCATTCCATTCCAATAAAACTTTATGATTTTCTTCAGGCAGAGTAATGTTTATTTTTCCAATCGACTCGTTTTTCTCATAATTATTTACTACTAATTCAAATAGACTCATAAATCTTTCTTTATGCAATGCTAGCTCCGCGCCATTATATACTTCAGGATTTGCATCAAAATGAATCATTAGCTCATTTTGATCAAAACGTTTATATACATTTATTGATAAATCATCGACAGGTCCTGCTGATAAATTATGCGTAATACCACGATTTCCAGCAAAATTTAGCCCGTAATCAAAAGGCATAACATTCACTAACGGTCCAAACAACCTTTGATTTTCACCTAGTAACTTTAAGTCTCTTCTTAATTCCTCATGACGGTATTTATAATGGCGACGTACATCTCGGATTTCTTTAGAAACTTGCTGCAATAATTCCGCAAGAGTTATATTTGGAGTTACTGTAATACGAAGTGGCACTAAATTCATTACCATACTTGGTGTATGAATAGATACCGAACCTAGACGTCCCATCATCGGTAAACCTAAAACAATATCATTTGCACCTGTTAACTTATGCATATAAATACTTGTTACAGCGACAATGAATTCCGGCCAACTTGTTAACGAAATATTGATATCTTCTAATAAAGTTTTCGTGCTAGAACTAGATAAATAAGCTGTTTCTCGTGAAAATCCATTTGATGTTCTCGGTGCTCGCTCTGCCAAGCTTACAACTTCTGGTTCATCCGCAAATTTTTCTAACCAAAAAGTACGATCTTCCTGAAATTTTTTAGACTCACGATACTCAATATCTTCTTGCACGACTTTTGTAAGAGAACCAAACGGCTTTTCATTCTTGTTTGTTTCTTCTATAAGTGATGTATACTCATTCGCCACTTTTTGGCTAAGAAGTGAAAATCCATAGCCATCCATCACAATGTGATGGATGCGCTGATACCAAAAGAAACGATTATTTTCAACTTGAATAAGTGCTTCAGTAAATAATGTATCTTTTTTCAAATCGACTGGCATAGATAAATCATTTTTCATCCATACTTTAGCAGCTTCTTCAGGGTTTTCTTCTTTCCGAACGTCAATAAAATGCATATGAAACTGTGATTCTTCAATAACTTGCCATGGGCCAATTTCATCCTCCTCGAAGCGAACATGAAGTGCTTCTGCTTCCATTACAACTTTACGTACAGCTAATTCGAAAATTTCTTGATGAATATTTCCGTTTATTTCTACATATTCCCCAGTATTGTAAATTGGATTAAGCGGATCTAATTGTTGCGCAAACCACATACCAGACTGCGCAGATGATAACGAATGACGAATCTTTTGACTGTTAGGCATTCTTTACTACCCCTTTATTATGTAGTCTATTTGTTACAGCACCTGTGCTGTTTGTGAAGATAGTAAACTGTACCAACCTGCAACAGTTGGACGTTCTGCTAAATGTGCAAACGTGATTTCTTTCCCTTCACGACGCCACTTCTCTACTAAACTCATAATTCTGACCGAATCAAGCCCTCTATTTAATAAGTCCTCATCAATATCAATACTCTCTACTGGCTCACGAAGTAGTTGTGCAACTAGTTCATGCACTTCCTGTATAGTGATTCCTTCACTCTCATCATCTTTTACACTTTGTAAATCGTTTAACAGTAGGTTTGTTGATGTCGTTACTGCACATCTATTAGATGCATACTCCAATGCTTGTTTATGATGCTCTAGTGAAAAATCAGCAACTGCATCTGCTACAAAGAACGGCTCTATACCATCCATAAATGCTTCACAAGCTGTTAAAAGACAGCCAATATGCGCATAAATACCGCAAATAATGAGTTGATCTTTTCCTTGTTCATTTAAAATTTCTAATAGATTTGTCTTTTTAAATGCACTATATCTCCATTTTGTGAGGAATATATCATCCTCATCAGGAGTAAGTTCATCAACAATTTTCTTTTTATCTGGTCCAGCAGGTATACCGTCACCCCAAAAGTCTTGTAATAAACCTCGTTGTTCTAACGTTTGCCCACCAGGTTGTGCTGTATAAACAACTGGTATACCAAGTTCCTTACATTTTTCTCTTATCATTTTTATATTTGAAATAAGTTCTACTTTTGGTGATTCTTTATCGCTATATGCATCAAGAAAATATTCTTGCATGTCATGAATTAAAAGTACTGCACGTTTCGGATCTGGTGTCCAATTCACTTTATTTTTTGGTAGTTCTGATTCAATTGGCATTTTATATACTGAAATAGATGGGATAGCCATCTAATCACTTCCTTCCGGTTTTTATTATTGTTTTACTGTAATAAGCTTTTCAGCAATGACTTTACGTAGTTCTTTTTTGCTGACTTTTCCGACTCCTGTTTGCGGGAATGCTTCAATAAATTCAATTCGATCTGGAATTTTATAAGCCGCTATACCACGTTCTCTTAAAAACATTTTTAATTCACTTACTGCTGGAACTTGTCCGCGAGCTATAACAAAAGCACAGGTGCGTTCACCTAAATAATCGTCAGGCATAGATACAATTGCTACGTCATGGACCGCATCGTGTGCTAATAGATGATTTTCAACTTCTTCCGCAGCAACTTTCTCACCACCGCGGTTAATTTGATCTTTATCTCTTCCTTCTACAATGATGTATCCTTGTTCATTTACTTTTACAAGATCACCTGTGCGATAAAATCCATCCTTTGTAAATGATCGTGCATTATGCTCTTCGGCTTTATAGTAACCACGAATTGTATATGGACCTCTTGTTAATAAACTACCTACTTCGCCAGGTTGTACATCGTTGTCATTTTCATCAACAACTCGTACTTCATCGAGTGCAGACATTGGTCTACCTTGTGTATAAATAATAAATTCTTCCGGATCATCTAATCTTGTATAGTTCACTAATCCTTCCGCCATACCGAACACTTGCTGTAACGTACATCCAAATGTAGGACGTATACGTTTTGCAACCTCAGCGCTAAACTTAGCACCACCTACTTGAATAATCTCTAGGCTTGATAAATCGGCATTACGAGAAGATGCAGCATCAAGCCAAATCATTGCTAATGGCGGAACGAGCGCTGTAATTGTAACTTTTTCTTTTTCGATAAGAGCAAAGGCCTCATCTGGACTACCACCAGTTGCCAATACCACTTTTCCACCCGCATAGAAAGTTCCAAATGTCCCTGGAGAACTCATTGGGTAATTGTGTGCTACTGGAAGAACTGCCATATAGACGCTTTCTGCATTCAAATTACAAATTTCAGCGCTAACACGTAAACTATAAATATAGTCATCATGTGTTCTAGGAATTAATTTAGAAAGACCTGTTGTGCCTCCTGATAATTGGAGAAATGCAACATCACTTGGCTGAACTTCTGGTAATGAGACGGGATCCATATACAGATCATTTATGTTCACAAACTCTTCTTCTTCTCCCACTACAATTACATGTTGTAACGTTGGCACTTTCTCTTTCACTTCTCTTGCTAATTTTCGATAATCAAAACCGAGAGCCTTATCTGAAATAACGTAAGCGCTCGCCTCGCCAAACTCACAAAAATAACTAATTTCACTGCTTCGATGTGAAGGTAGTGCAAAGACAGGAAGCGCTCCAATTCGAAATAGTGCAAAACATATTTCGAAAAACTCGATAATGTTAGGTAACTGGATTACAACTCTGTCCTCTTTCTTTATTCCTAAATTCAGTAAACCTGCTGCTAAACGATCTACCTTTTTATTAAGTTCACTATATGTTATATGCTTCTTACCACTTACAACCGCGATTCGATCTCCATATTTCTCAGCCCGCTCTCTTAACACTCCTCCAAATGTTTCACCAAGCCAACATCCTGCTTCTCGGTAACGATCGGCAAATTCTTTTGGCCATTCTGTATAACCTACTAGCATTCTTTCTTCCCCCTATTTTTCATTAAGTGAACTATCTCTTAACCCTAAAGCTTTTAGCATTGTTTGGAACTTAGCTGATGTTTCTGCTAACTCATCTTCTGGTTTTGACTCAGCAACAACTCCAGCTCCTGCATATAAACGAAGTGTATTTTCTTGTACTTCAGCACAACGAATTGTAACAATCCATTCTCCATCTCCATTTAAATCGCTCCATCCTAGCATTCCTGTAAAGAACTCGCGGTCAAATGGCTCAATATGCTGTATAGCTTCTCTTGCTTTTTCCATCGGAGTTCCGCAAACTGCTGGCGTAGGATGAAGGGCAATTGCTAATTGTAAAGAAGAAGTATTTGGATCCTTAAGTTCACCTTTCACTTCTGTAGACAAATGCCACATCGCTTCACTATGAATAACTGATGGCTTTTCTGGAACATGTAATGTATGACAATACGGACGAAGTGCAGCGACAACCGCTTCAACTACTACCGCATGTTCATGTAAATCTTTTGGCGAAGAAAGTAATTCCTCTGCTCTTCTTTTATCTTCTACTGGGTCCTCACTACGTGGCCTTGAACCAGCTAACGGGTTAGAAATAACTTGCATACCATTACGTGAAACAAGTAATTCAGGGCTTGCTCCAATTAGCGTCTTACTGTTCTCTTTTTCATCTTTCGGTAAATTTACAGCAAATGTATAACCATGCTTATTATGCTCTGCTAATTCTCGCAGAAGTTTTTGCTTATCAATCTTTTCGGAAGATTTAACATCTAACGATCTGGATAGAACGATTTTCTTTAAATCACCGTCCTGTATTTTTTCAATTCCTTGCTTCACACCATTCATATAAACTTCAGGGTCTGGCACTGGTGTCATTTCAAATGTTACATTCTCATTTGTTTCAAGCTGATTTGTTGTATCCAATTGTAAACGCTCAGAAATTCTGCTATATTCTGGTACGATGAGTTGGACTTCTTTTCTACGATCAAATGGCAAAGCACCCACAACGATAGGATTTGGATTTCCAGCTTGTTTCGCATTACTTAATGTCGCTTGCACAAGCTCTGGGAAACTTTCAATTTCACGATGCTTTACTGTAGTAAACTCTCCTTCTGCTAATATCGTTCGAGTTGGTGAAGCAAAAAAGAATGAAGATTCAGTCTTATAATCTTCTAAAAGTTTTTCTGACAATTCCTTTACAGCTATATGTTCATTCATAATATAATAACCTCCTGAATTTTTATTAAACTCCTAACGTAGCACCGCCATCAACACATAAATTGTGCATTGTAATATGACTTGCTCTATCTGAGGCTAAAAATAACACTGCTTCAGCAACTTCTGAAGGTTGTGCAATTTTTTGTAATGGAATTCCGAGTCTATATGTATTTTGAGAACCAGCAATTATATTTTTAGCTCCATTCTCATCAGCCCATAGTAATCTTTGCATCTCAGTTTCAGTAGAACCTGGAGAAACTAAGTTGCAGCGTATATTGTATGCCGCAAGCTCTAGTCCTAAACATTTCATAAACATCGTCGTTGCGGCCTTTGACGCAGCATACGCAGCCATCTCCATTCTTGGCGTATTTGCCGCATTTGAACCGACTGTAACAATTGCCCCCGATTTTCTTAACATCATATTTTTACTTACCGCTCGGGACATATTGAAAACCCCTGTAGTATTTACAGAGAATGTTTTATTCCAATCTTCATCACTTAACGAATGAATTGGTCCCATACGTAAAACCCCTGCAACATTTATTAAAATATCTATTGGCGCTATTTCATTTGCAATATGATTTACCATGTCTTCAACAGCGGCGCTATCACTCACATCTAAACGAAACGTTTTCATACGTGTATTGTTTAATTCATTTTGATTTAAGAGTACATTTAACCCCTCTTCATTTTGATCAACCGCAATAACTGTGGCTCCTCTTTCTAAAAACATTTTGGCAACGACACTGCCTATGCCTTGTGCTGCACCTGTTACTAAAACTGTTTTCCCATCAAATTCCCCTAAGTTCATTTTCTCTATCCTTTCACATAAACATTAATTTCATTAAGTAACACCGATGATATTGATTTTCATTATCAGTTGTGTTGTAAAAAATAATACACTTACTAAACTAATTGGTCAAGTGCGCATTACTTTAAAATCCATTTTATTGATAATGTTTTTCATTTACCATCTTACACCGAAATGATAATGTTTCTCAATAAACTTGTCAATCTTTTTTTATTTTTCAGATAAACCATTTTAATGCTTCTTAATAAAATCATATGTAAACGCATTAAAAGTACTTATATTATAAATAAAATTCAAAGTCCTCTTTTTAAAATTGAAGAAACTAAACTAGAGATACGTTCATTTACAATGCTTTATGAAAAACTCAAGTATATATTTTCTCAATATTTTTCTGAAAATATATCTTACAAATACTAATGAATGTCTTTTTTGTCATTTAAGATTTAATATATATTTCGAATACGATGTATCAATTTATTGTATTTCAATATAAT
>NZ_JBEUTW010000107.1:0-57815 GCF_040492675.1 Bacillus sp. AP50 | reverse complement strand
CTTATAAATTAGGGAGGAACAGCTTCGATACATATACTATAAAAGGTGGATGTGACCTCTATGTGAACATAGAGTGAAAGATATGGGGATTTGAAAGATAGTACATATGAAATTGTTATTGCTAGCAATATAGAATTAGGATATAGAGTTTTCCAGCATAAAACGAAAAGGAATCTGAATATAAATAAAAGTTGTAATCTATGAAAAAAAAGATTATGCTCAACTATATTATGAGAATATAAGGTTTGTCCCAATTATTTAAGGGCTTTTAAAAAGCTTTTTATTGTATGAGGGGAAGCTTCACTTTAATAAGGGAGTTAGTGATATGGACGTAACAAAAAAACAAGGGCTGTATAATCGTCTTATACGATTAAACCCACCACAAATATTAGCATTAGGCTTTTTCTGCTTAATTGTGGTTGGCGGTTTGTTATTAAAATTACCATTCGCAACGAAAGTACATATTAGTTGGGTAGATGCTTTCTTTACAGCAACGTCAGCAGCGACCGTAACTGGTTTGGGAGTAGTGGATACAGCAAGTACATTTACGATGTTTGGCGAAATTGTTATTATGTTTTTAATTCAAACAGGTGGTCTAGGCCTTATGACAATTGCCATTTTAATTGTTTGGGTACTAGGTAAAAAAATCGGATTACGCCATCGTTTATTAATTGGAGAAGCATTTAATCAAACAAATATAGGTGGTCTTGTAAAATTAGTAAAGCGTGTCTTTATATTTTCGATTTGTATTGAACTTATTGGGGTCATCTTTTTATCGTTTCGCTTTATTCCAGAGTTTGGTTTTGGAAAAGGTTTATACTATAGTATTTTTCATGTAATTGCATCTTATAATAATGCAGGGTTTGCTTTATGGCCAGATAATTTAACAAGATATGTAGGGGATCCCATTATTAATATTGGGATTTGCTCTTTAATTGTAATTGGTGGACTCGGTTTTACCGTATTAATTGATATATGGTATAGTCGCAGTTTTCGAAAATTATCACTTCACTCAAAAATAATGATTATTGGAACAGTAGTACTAAATGTTATAGCAATGATTGTGATTTTTGTATTGGAATATAATAATGTGAAGACGTTAGGGAATTTATCTTTAAATGAAAAAATATGGGCTTCCTTCTTTCAAGGTATTACTCCGCGGACAGCTGGATTTAATACGGTTGACTATGGAGGTATGGAAGAATCATCTATATTATTTACGATGATTTTAATGTTTATTGGTGCAGGAAGTGTATCAACAGGTGGAGGAATTAAATTAACGACGTTTGTTATCTTAATTACATCTGTCCTTTCTTTCTTTAGAAAAAAGGAGGAAATTGTTTTATTTCAGCGTACAATTAAAATGTCGACAGTAACGAGGGCCTTAGCGATTGCTGTTGCCAGTCAAATACTTATTTTAGCAGCGGTATTCATATTAATGCTTACAGAAAACTTCAGCTTTATTCAATTATTATTTGAGACAATATCAGCGTTTGGCACAGTCGGATTAACGATGGGAATTACTGCAAAGCTATCGGCATTCGGAAAATGTATTATTATGTTTGTTATGTTCTGCGGATTAATTGGACCATTAACACTTGTGTTCTCTTTAGCGCGACCAGCAAAACAAAAAATAAAATATCCATCGGAAGATGTGTTTACAGGATAAGGTATCCCGCGTTAAGCGAGATACCTTTTTCTTTTTTAGAACAGGGAGAACAATAGACCAATAAGTGCTACTCGGAATAAAATTGCGATAAGTGCAGCAATTCCACCGACAACTGCAGCGATACCGCCAGTTACAGTAGCTCCGCGATTATAAGCGTAAATACCGAGTAAAACAGAAACAAGACCAAATAGTGTTGGAAATGTAAATAGTGATAAGATAGATAGCGCAAGAGCGATAAAACCAGCAGTTGATCCAGCAGCGGACGATTTTACAACATCTTTATCGTCTTTATCATCGTAATCATAATCAATGCGTTGTGGTGCAACCTCAGCGGCGTACTCTTCTTTATAGTCACTATAATCACTATCTATTCTATCTCTTTTTTTATAATCATCAAATTTCTCAGTCAAAGTCATGACTCCTTTCATAACAAGGTTCAATAGTAGTATGTATCTCTTTTTCTTTTTTATCCCGCTATTTGTGGGAGTCGAGCTACGTACACATCCCACTGATTAAAGTTTCACTATACCGGAGCATGTACAGGGAGTAGTATCTTTTAAAAGAAGGAAAATGTTTTTTTGAAATAGGAAAAGTTAGTATGACTTCCTCTATTTTGGAAAATATAAAAAGGAATAATGAGGAAAGGGTGCAATACATAATGGAACATCCAATTGAAAATTTAATGAAAACGGCAATGACAAATTTAAAAGAGATGGTAGATGTAAATACAATTGTTGGGAGCCCGGTTTCAACAGCTGACGGAAATGTAGTATTAACAGTATCTCAAGTGGCTTTTGGTTTTGGAGCTGGTGGAAGTGATTTTAAAGGGGATTTCATCACTGAAAAACATAACGGTGGGCAAAATCAGCATAAAGAGAACAAACAAGGGCATCCATTTGGAGGAGGAAGCGGGGCTGGGGTTTCCATTAGTCCAGTAGCTTTTTTAGTAGTTGGTTCTAATGGGGTGCAAGTATTACATCTCAACAGCAGTACACATTTAATTGAAAAGGCTTTAAATACTGTACCAAGCACTGTAGATAAATTTGTGAATGGTCGTCAAAAGTGAACTTGCATTTTTTAGGAATTATGATATATTAGAAAAAGTGCGCTTTAGGATGATCGGAATAATTGAAATGTAAATATATATGATGTGTGGAATAAGGGAGAGGAATTTATGATTAATATCAAAAACTTAGTAGTTGGCTTATTTATGTTAGTAAGCGGCTTTGTTGTATATGTAATAAAAGAAAAAGCTCCATTCTAAAACAGACAAACCGTTAATGTCTGTTTTTAGTTTGCGGAAAAAAGTTGACAAGTTATTGTATTGGTGTTAAAATTTTAATTCGTGTCTCGGTTACAGCTAGTGTAAAGTAAATATCTCTTATGAATGCAATACGAAAAGTTTGCGAAAGATCGGGTAATTTTATCAACAACTTTTGTGAACAAACCCTATAAATTGTATTTGTAAGCTATATATGTATACTAGTGAATCAAGGAGCGGTCAGTGGAACCGTAATGATGAGAGAGAGGTAGGGCTTTCATCCAGTATATGTTACTTTCCCGTTAGGTGAATATAAAAAAGAGGACTCCTTTTAAAAGGAGTCCTCTTTCATTTTTTAAGTGCGACTTTCAACTTGTTGACAAATTTCATCCGTTGTTAAACCGTGAGCTGTAATGACTGATCCTTTAATTGATGTATCTGCAATGCCCATCACATTAGAATCTTGCCCAGTTACAATGCAACAATCACACCCTTGTGCATCCTGTTCTGAGTTAAGTGTAACAACTTCATGACCTTGTTGTTGAAGAGCTTGTTGAACGTCTGTTAATGAGTTTTCAACGCCAATTCTAGCCATAATTATCACCTCCTACCATCTAATTGCTAGTATGCTCAAGTTCACTGCATATATTTATGAAAAGACGGTAGGAAGTAAATCTTTGTTTAGTCGTTATATACGCCAGTAAGCATTTGACTAACGAATTGATCGTTTAATGTATCTTGTGCTGAAGAAGTATTTGAATGGATGTCGATTGAAGCAATAAAATGATTATGTTCTTTCGTATTTGGTTCTACCTCTACGTAATTATCGAATTTACAAAAACCTTTCGTATCCATTAGATCAAATAATTGCAGCATTTCTACTACCTCTTGTCTCGTTCCTTTAATTTGTACACACGCCATATTTATTTCCTCCTTTATTTTGACAAATTGTTTTTTAAAAATAGGATTATGATTACGAAATGAAAAATATGAATGTTATTTTTAGACAGCGCTATTTTTGTTATTTTCCCCCTTTTTCAGCAAAAGTCGTTATATATCCCCGGATTTATAAAATCGGACGTCCGTTTATTGAATACAATAGATTCGTATCAATTGATGAAAATCCTTCTTTTAAACAAATATTTTTTTAGTGGAAATTGGCGAAAAAAATTTTTTGACTTTTTGTAAACGTTAACAATGTTGTTAAATCAGTATAAGCAAAGAAGTACGTACGATTAAAAATTATAAATTTTCTAAAAATTCACTTGATTTATTTAGAAAGGAGAGTAAACTAGGAAACAATAAAAAATTCATAGAACATAGGAGGCGCTTCTAGTGAATGAGCAATGGATTTTCTTAAATGGAGAATTTGTTCCAAAAGATGAGGCAAAAGTTTCAGTATATGATCATGGCTATTTATATGGCGATGGAGTGTTTGAAGGAATTAGAGTTTATAGCGGTAATGTTTTCCGTTTGAGAGAGCATCTTGTCCGGCTGTATGAATCAGCAAAATCAATCCTTTTAGAAATTCCATATTCATTAGATGAAGTAACAAATATTGTTGTTGAGACGATTCGACAAAATAAATTATCTAATGGATACATTCGCCTTGTTGTATCAAGAGGAGCAGGAAATCTTGGATTGGATCCCGATTCATGTAAGAAGCCGAATGTAGTAGTAATTGCAGAACAATTATCTTTATTCCCACAAGAATATTATGAGAAAGGGATTCCAGTTGTAACAGTTGCAACGCGCCGAAATCGTCCCGATGTTTTATCCCCTCAAGTAAAATCTTTAAATTACTTAAACAATATTTTAGTTCGTATTGAAGCGAAATTAGCTGGAGTACAAGAAGCACTTATGTTAAATGATCAAGGATATGTAGCTGAAGGATCAGGAGATAACGTGTTTATTGTTAAAGGAAATAAATTAATTACACCACCAAGTTCTGCTGGAGCGTTAGAAGGTATTACACGAAACGCCATTTTAGAAATCGGCGAAAAACTTGGGTATGACGTAAGAGAAGAGTTATTTACAAGACATGATGTATATGTAGCTGATGAAGTGTTTTTAACAGGAACAGCTGCTGAAGTGATTGCTGTTACGACAGTAGATGGTAGAACGATTGGCTTAGGGCAAACAGGTCCACATACGAACCGTTTATTAAAAGAGTTTCGTAAGTTAGTTGTAGAAGATGGAGAGAAAATTTACGAAGAAAATAAAGTTGGATAACAACTTTTTTAACATAAGAAAGCGTTGATAGGGAGGAGTAGTTGATTGTGAAGCCTCACAGAGAGTCGGTGGTTGCTGAAAACCGATGGTTCACGTCGACGAACATCGCCCTTGAGTGCTAAGCTAAAGCATTTGTCTAGGCTTAGACGGTAGCTCCGTTATTAGCTAGATCCATTTATGGATCACTGAGGCAAGAGTATTCTTGCGAAGAAGGGTGGTACCGCGAAATCTTTCGTCCCTTCAGCACATAGCTGGAGTGTGGACGTAGGATTTTTTTATTGTATAAAAGTTTGAAAAAGGGGGCTTATAAGAACAATGTCTTCAAAAACGGAAGAGAAACTGGCAACTGGTGCACAGCTATTGTTAGAAGCGCTAGAAAAGGAAGGCGTAGAAGTGATTTTCGGTTATCCGGGTGGTGCCGTTTTACCTCTCTATGATGCATTGTATGATTGTGAAATTCCGCATATTTTAACAAGGCATGAGCAAGGGGCAATTCACGCTGCTGAAGGGTATGCCAGAATTACAGGGCATCCAGGGGTTGTAATTGCAACGAGTGGGCCAGGTGCTACAAATGTAATTACGGGTCTAGCTGATGCGATGATTGATTCATTGCCACTTGTAGTATTTACAGGCCAAGTAGCAACAACGTTAATTGGGAGCGATGCTTTTCAAGAGGCAGATATTATGGGACTTACGATGCCAGTGACAAAACATAACTATCAAGTGCGAAAGGCCTCAGATTTACCTCGAATTATTAAAGAAGCATTTCATATTGCTAAAACTGGAAGACCAGGACCAGTCGTTATTGACCTTCCGAAAGATATGGTAGTCGAGAAAGGTGAGCAATGTAGCAATGTACAAATGGATTTACCGGGATATAACCCTAATTATGAACCGAATCTACTTCAAATAAACAAATTACTCAAAGTAATTGAAACCGCAAAAAAACCGTTAATTTTAGCTGGAGCGGGTATATTGCATGCGAAAGCTTCGAAAGAATTGACAAATTTTGCTCGTAAATATGAAATCCCTGTTGTGCATACATTACTTGGTCTTGGTGGTTTTCCACCAGATGATGAACTATTTCTAGGGATGGGAGGAATGCATGGTTCTTATACAGCAAATATGGCGTTATATGAATGTGACTTACTCATTAATATAGGCGCGAGATTTGATGATCGGCTTACAGGGAATTTAGCTTATTTTGCTAAAGGGGCTACTGTTGCGCATATCGATATCGATCCAGCAGAAATCGGGAAAAATGTGCCAACTGAAATTCCTATTGTTGCAAGTGCTAAGCGGGCATTGGAAGTATTACTTGAACCAGAAGGGGGAAAAGAAAATCATCATGAATGGATCACTTTATTAAAGGGGAGAAAAGAACAATATCCATTCTCTTATAAAAGAAATTCTGAAAGTATTAAGCCCCAATACGCAATTGATATGTTATATGAAATTACGAAGGGAGAAGCGATTGTAACAACAGACGTTGGGCAACACCAAATGTGGGCAGCCCAATATTATCCGCTGAAAAATCCAGATAAATGGGTAACTTCTGGTGGATTAGGAACGATGGGGTTTGGATTTCCAGCAGCAATCGGTGCGCAAATTGCAAAGCCTGAAGAATTAGTTATTGCAATTGTTGGTGATGCTGGGTTTCAAATGACTCTACAAGAATTAAGTGTATTAAAAGAACACGCTTTACCCGTTAAAGTATTTATTTTAAATAATGAAGCTTTAGGAATGGTAAGACAGTGGCAAGATGAATTTTACAATCAAAGATATTCACATTCTTTATTACCATGCCAACCAGATTTCGTCGCTCTTGCGAATGCATATGGCATAAAAGGTGTTCGTATTGACGATCCACTTCTTGCAAAGAAGCAAATCCAGCATGCTATTGAATTACAAGAGCCAGTCGTAATTGATTGTCGTGTACTTCAATCAGAGAAGGTTATGCCGATGGTTGCGCCAGGAAAAGGTGTTCACCAAATGGAGGGAGTGGAAAAAGGGTGAAGAGAATTGTTACAGCGACAGTTCGAAATCAAAGTGGTGTTTTAAACCGAATTACAGGGGTTATGACACGAAGACATTTTAATATTGAAAGTATTTCAGTAGGTCATACAGAATCATCAGATATATCGCGAATGACGATTGTTGTACACGTTGAAAGTGAACAGCAAGTGGAGCAGTTAATTAAACAACTGCATAAACAAATTGACGTACTGAAAGTATCAGATATTACAGAAGAAGCGATGATTGCTAGAGAACTTGCTCTTATTAAAGTAGCAACTTCTGTAGCGAGGGCAGAATTATATAGTTTAATTGAACCGTTTCGAGCCGCTGTAATAGATGTTGGGAAGGATTCCATAGTTGTGCAAGTAACAGGTACGCAAGACAAAGTAGAAGCGTTAATTGAATTACTTCGTCCATACGGTTTGAAAGAAATTGCTAGAACAGGTGTAACAGCATTTACACGTAGTATGAAAAAACAAGATAAGCAAGTTATGTTAATTCAATAATCATTTAAATATAGGGGGAAATGAAAATGGCAAAAGTTTATTATGAGAAAGATGTAACAGTAAATGTATTAAAGGAAAAGAAAGTAGCAATCATCGGATATGGCTCGCAAGGTCATGCACATGCGCAAAATTTACGTGATAACGGATTTGATGTAGTAGTAGGTTTAAGAAAAGGTAAGTCTTGGAATAAAGCGAATGAAGATGGATTTTCTGTATATACAGTAGCAGAAGCAGCGGAAAAAGCTGATGTAGTAATGATTCTACTGCCTGATGAATTACAACCAGAAGTATATGAAGCTGAAATTGCACCAAATTTACAGGCTGGAAACTCCCTCGTGTTCGCACATGGATTTAATGTTCACTTTGATCAAGTAAAACCACCAGCTAATGTAGATGTATTTCTAGTAGCGCCAAAAGGACCGGGGCATCTCGTACGCCGTACGTTCGCCGAGGGCGGGGCTGTTCCTGCATTATTTGCAGTATATCAAGATGCAACAGGAGTTGCGACTGAAAAAGCACTTTCTTATGCTGACGGAATTGGAGCAACGAGAGCTGGTGTACTAGAAACGACGTTTAAAGAAGAAACAGAAACAGATTTATTTGGAGAGCAAGCTGTACTCTGCGGCGGAGTGACTGCACTTGTAAAAGCAGGGTTTGAAACGTTAGTTGATGCAGGATATCAGCCTGAACTTGCATATTTTGAATGTTTACATGAACTGAAGCTAATCGTTGACCTTATGTACGAAGGTGGACTTGAAAATATGAGATATTCAGTTTCAGATACAGCGCAGTGGGGAGACTTCGTATCAGGACCACGCGTTGTTACTGAAGATACGAAGAAAGCGATGGGGGCAGTATTAGCAGAAATTCAAGATGGTACATTTGCAAGAGGCTGGATTGCAGAGCATAAAGCAGGAAGACCAAATTTCCATGCGACAAATGAGAAAGAGAATAAACATGAAATCGAAGTAGTTGGACGTAAATTACGTGAAATGATGCCTTTCGTACAGCCGCGAGTAAAGGTAGGGGTTAAATAATATGAAGCAGGTTTTGTTCATGGATACAACGCTTCGTGATGGCGAACAATCACCAGGAGTAAATTTAAATGAACAAGAGAAATTACAAATTGCTAGGCAATTAGAGAGGCTTGGTATTCATGTAATGGAAGCTGGATTCGCGGCAGCTTCCGAAGGTGACTTTCAATCGGTAAAACGTATTGCGAATACAATTCAAAATGCTACGGTTATGAGTTTAGCTAGAGCGAAAGAAAGTGACATTCGAAGAGCATATGAAGCTGTGAAAGGTGCTGTATCTCCTCGTCTACACGTATTTTTAGCTACGAGTGATATTCATATGAAATATAAACTTTGTATGTCAAAAGAAGATGTGTTAAATAGTATTCATCGCTCGGTTACGCTTGGAAAATCATTATTTCCGACAGTACAATTTTCTGCAGAAGATGCGACAAGAACAACAAGAGATTTTTTAGCTGAAGCAGTAGAAGTTGCGATTCGTGCAGGAGCGAATGTAATTAATATTCCAGATACAGTTGGATATACGAATCCGGAAGAGTATTATTCTCTTTTTAAATACTTACAAGAATCCGTTCCATCATATGAAAAAGCGATTTTTTCTTGTCATTGTCACGATGATCTTGGTATGGCAGTAGCAAATTCGTTAGCTGCGGTTGAAGGAGGAGCATTGCAAGTAGAAGGAACGATTAATGGCATTGGAGAAAGAGCAGGGAATGCAGCGTTAGAAGAAGTTGCGGTAGCTCTTCATATTAGAAAAGATTTTTATAAAGCAGAGCCTTCAATGACTTTAAAAGAAATTAAGGCGACGAGTATATTAGTAAGCAGGTTAACGGGTATGGTTGTACCGAAAAATAAAGCAATCGTTGGAGCGAATGCATTTGCTCATGAATCGGGCATTCACCAAGACGGGGTTTTAAAAGAAGTAACAACTTATGAAATTATCGAACCAGCGCTTATAGGAGAATCTCAAAATCTCTTTGTACTTGGGAAACATTCTGGCCGTCATGCGTTTACGGAAAAAATGAAAGAGCTTGGTTATGAATTTACAAATGAAGAGCGAGATGCGGCATTCGAAGCATTTAAAAAGTTGGCTGATCGTAAAAAGGAAATTACTGAAGAAGATTTACGCGCACTTATGCTTGGTGAAGCAGCATTTGCAGCTCAGCAATATAACATTACGCAATTACAAGTGCATTTCGTATCAAATAGTACACAATGCGCAACAGTTGTGCTGAAGGATGAGGAAGGAAATGTATATGAAGATGCAGCCACTGGTTCTGGTAGTATTGAAGCGATATACAATGCGATTCAAAGAATTTTAGGATTAGAATGTGAATTGGCAGATTATCGCATACAATCTATTACACAAGGTCAAGATGCACTTGCTCACGTTCATGTTGAATTAAAAGAAGGTAGTCACCAAATATCAGGTTTCGGAGTTGCGCAAGACGTATTGGAAGCGTCGGCGAGAGCTTATGTCCATGCAGCAGGGAAATTAAAATCTCTTATAGCGCTTGTGAAATAAATATTTGATAGGTGAGAGAAGCTTTCCTCACCTATCAAATTAAAGTTCTGAAAATTCAGTTAAAAGGAGTGTTAAAAATGGAAAAACGTATCGTTTGTTTAGCTGGTGATGGTGTTGGTCCAGAAGTAATGGAAAGTGCGAAGGAAGTATTGCATATGGTAGAAAGGCTATATGGACATCATTTTCATTTGCAAGATGAGTACTTTGGTGGTGTTGCTATCGATTTAACTGGGCAACCATTACCACAGCGAACACTTGCCGCCTGTTTAGCGAGTGATGCGGTTTTACTTGGAGCAGTAGGTGGACCAAGGTGGGATAGTGCGAAAGAAAGGCCTGAGAAAGGATTATTAGCATTAAGAAAAGGACTCGGTGTATTTGCGAATGTTCGCCCTGTAACGGTAGAAAGTGCAACTGCACATTTATCACCATTAAAAAACGCTGATGAAATTGATTTCGTTGTCGTTCGTGAATTAACAGGCGGAATTTATTTTTCTTATCCGAAAGAGCGAACGGAAGAAGTGGCGACAGATACACTTACGTATCATCGCCATGAAATTGAACGTATCGTTTCGTATGCTTTTCAATTAGCGAATAAGCGGAAGAAAAAAGTAACATCTATTGATAAAGCGAATGTTTTAGAGTCTAGTAAATTATGGAGAACTGTGACAGAAGAAGTAGCACTTCGCTACCCAAATGTGGAAGTAGAACACATTTTAGTAGATGCAGCAGCTATGGAATTAATTCGGAATCCAGGAAGATTTGACGTTATTGTAACGGAAAATTTATTTGGTGATATTTTAAGTGATGAGGCTTCAGTATTAGCTGGATCATTAGGAATGCTTCCATCAGCAAGTCACGCTGAAAAGGGGCCTTCATTATACGAGCCTATTCACGGATCAGCACCGGATATTGCGGGGAAAAATAAGGCGAATCCAATTGCGATGATGCGTTCTGTTGCAATGATGCTTGGGCAATCGTTCGGATTAACGAGAGAAGGATATGCAATTGAAGAAGCAGTTTCTGCAGTCCTTAAATCAGGAAAATGTACAGCAGATATCGGGGGGACTGAAACGACAACTTCATTTACAAAGGCAGTTATTCAAGAAATGGAAGAGCAAGCGTTAGTAGGGAGAGGAAGATAATGGGGAAAAGGTTACTAGATAAGCTTTGGGAAAGACATGTAGTTGCGACTAATGAAAATGGATTGGATTTATTATATATCGATCTACATCTTGTTCATGAAGTAACGTCACCGCAAGCCTTTGAAGGCTTGCGGCTTACAAATCGAACAGTCCGCAGACCAGATTTAACATTTGCAACGATGGATCATAATATTCCAACGAAAGATGTTTGGAATATTACCGACCGCATTGCGAAGCAGCAACTAGATACACTTCGGGAAAACTGTAAACAATTTCAGGTGCCATTAGCGGATATCGGAGATGAAGAGCAAGGGATCGTTCATGTAATAGGACCAGAACTTGGACTCACACAGCCAGGAAAAACGATTGTTTGTGGTGATAGTCATACAGCAACACACGGTGCTTTTGGCGCACTAGCGTTTGGTATTGGTACGAGTGAAGTGGAACATGTATTGGCGACGCAAACGTTATGGCAACGAAAGCCGAAAGCAATGGGCATTGAGTTAAAAGGAAAGTTACCGCAAGGTGTTTATGCGAAAGATATTATTTTACACCTTCTTTCAAAGTACGGAGTAGCAGTTGGAACAGGTTACGTAATGGAATTTTACGGAGAGGCCATTCATGCTATGGATATGGAAGAGAGGATGACGCTTTGCAATATGGCAATTGAAGGGGGAGCAAAGGCTGGCATTATTGCACCAGATGAAAAAACGGTTGCTTACGTAAAAGGGCGTAAATATGCACCGAAAGACTATGAATCTATTAAGAAAAAATGGTCAGAACTTTATACAGATTTAGATGCAGTTTATGATTTACATATTCTAGTAGATGTTACGGATTTAGCACCGTACGTTACGTGGGGAACAAATCCTAGTATGGGTGTTCGGATCGATGAGAAATTGCCAGAAAAGCATGATGCAAATGACGAAAGAGCGTTTTCTTATATGGGGTTGAGTCCCGGACAAAGTACGTATGACATTCCAGTTCAACATGTTTTCATTGGATCTTGTACAAATTCTAGGCTTTCTGATTTAGAAATTGCTGCATCTGTCGTGAAAGGTAAAAAAGTAAAAGAAGGTGTGCGAGCACTTGTTGTACCTGGATCTCAAAGGGTAAGAGAAGCAGCGATGCATAAAGGATTACATCGCATATTTGAAGAAGCTGGATTTGAATGGAGAGAGCCCGGATGCTCAATGTGTCTAGGTATGAATCCAGATCAAGTGCCTGAAGGGGAACATTGTGCCTCTACGTCAAATCGCAATTTTGAAGGAAGACAAGGAAAGGGAGCACGAACGCATTTAGTTAGCCCGGCAATGGCGGCAGCGGCTGCGTTATATGGTCATTTTGTTGATATTAGAAAGGAGAGTTATGATGGAGCCATTTCGTATTCATAAAGGTACTGCCGCAGTACTGATGAATGATAACATTGATACAGATCAAATTATTCCGAAGCAATATTTAAAGAGAATTGAAAGAACTGGGTTTGGGAAGTTTTTATTTGATGAGTGGCGATATGATAATAATCGCCAAGAAAACCCTAATTTCCCGCTTAATGCACAAGAAAGAAAAGGAGCCAGTATATTAATCACAGGCGATAATTTTGGATGTGGCTCGTCAAGAGAACATGCTCCATGGGCACTTGCTGATTATGGTTTCCGCGTTATTATCGCTGGAGGATTTGCCGATATCTTTTATATGAATTGTATGAAAAATGGCATGTTACCGATTGTAATGGATAAAGATATGCGTGAACAACTTGCTAAAACAGATGCGAGAGAACAAATCACAGTTGATTTAGAAAATGAAATAATGACAACGAATACGCATAGATTCCATTTTACAATCGAGAAAATGTGGAAAGAGAAGTTATTAAATGGTTTAGATGAAATTAGTATTACAATGCAATATGAACAAGAAATAAAAGAGTATGAAAGAAAAGTGGCTTTACATTAAAAAAATGACGGAATATTAAAAATGTATTTACATTCAAAATTAACTGTTATATACTATGTGAAAATCAGAGGAGAAAGGGAGTAAGTATTATGAATATCGTGCAATCTATTACAATGCTTACACAACTACATCATCATACATGAAACCCTTGAACCTAGCGTGAAAACGTGTAGGTACAAGGGTTATTCCCGTTGTACCTACACTCTACTGAAGAGCCTTGTAGGTATTTTGTCTACAAGGCTCTTTTTATTTTCGGCTTAGGGGAATGAAATAGGCATACATTAGAAGGGGAAAGGTGTGAAAATTTAGATGACAAAATGGAAACGGGCAAATCCAAATGGAACGAGAGATTATTTATTCGAAGAATGTACGTTAATTGAAGAAGTAGAACAAAAATTAAGGCTTACTTTTTTAGAGAGAGGTTATGAAGAAATAAGAACACCTACAATTGAATTTTATGACGTTTTTGCATTTCAAAATAGACCGATAGATGAAGAGAAGATGTATAAATTTTTTGATGAAAAGGGAAGGATTATCGTTTTACGTCCAGATATGACAATTCCTTTAGCGAGAGTTATTGGAACACAGAGATGGGATACGCCACTTAAAGTGACGTATAGCGGGAATGTATTTCGAGCGAATGAATCCCATTCTGGAAAATATAATGAAATCGTACAAAGTGGTATTGAAGTTATCGGGATTGATAATGTAAGAGCTGAAATTGAATGTGTAATAAGTGTCATTCAAGCACTTCAAAAGTTGAAGGTGCAATCTTTTACAATTGAGATTGGGCAAGTACAGTTATATAAATGTATTGTAAAAAAACTCTCCATCCATGATGAAGAAGAAAGGGGACTTAGAACGTATATAGAAAGTAAAAATTATGCAGCCCTCTCAAATTTTATCGGAGAAAAGAAATTAAATCGATGCGATGAGACAGTAAGGTTACTTGAGAAATTGCCAAGGCTATTTGGAAATTTAGAAGTTATTGAGGAAGCAGAAAAGCTTGCTTCAAGTAATGAAATGAAAATGGCAATTGCAAGAATAAAAGAAATGTATGAAACAATTGAAACGTTAGGATATGGTTCTTACATATCAATTGATTTGGGCATGATTCAACACTTAGATTACTATACGGGTGTTATTTTCAAAGGATATATATATGAAATTGGAGAAGAAATCGTTAGTGGCGGAAGATACGATGAGCTAATTGGCAATTTTGGAGAAATGCTGCCAGCTGTTGGACTCGCGGTACAAGTAAATCAAATTGTGAAGGCGCTGCAAGAGCAGCAAGAACCATATGAACGAAATCAAATTGATATTGTGATTCATTATGAGTTAAATAGATTAGCGGAAGCAGAAAGGCTACGAAATTTACTTCGAAAGGATGGGAAAAATGCTTGGTTATCTCTATTCTCTAATTTAAGCGATACCTTTCAATTCGCAAGAAAAAATAAAATAGGAACGGTCGTTGAGGCAAAGAATGAATACTTAGTGGAATATGTATGGAATGAGAAATGGGTAGTCCAGAAAGAAGGAGAGGCTTCATGCGTAACATTCAAATTGCGTTAACGAAAGGAAGATTAGAAAAACATGTCATTCCACTTTTTGAGCAGATTGGAATTGATTGTTCCGAGCTCAAAAATAAAGGTCGGAAGCTTGTATTTCAAAGTAAAAATACAAATATTTCATTTATTTTAGTAAAAGCGGTTGATGTTGCTACTTATGTAGAACATGGGGTAGCTGATATTGGCATCGTTGGAAAAGATATTTTAATGGAAAACGAGAAAGATATTTATGAAATGCTGGATTTAGGAGTGGGGATTTGTAAGTTTTGTGTTGCTTCTATTCCTACGTATAATCCGAAGAGTTACCGGAAGAAAAGAATCGCTACGAAATACCCACATATTACTTCTACTTATTTTCATGATAAGGGAGAGGATGTAGAAATTATTAAAATAGAAGGTTCTGTAGAAATCGCTCCTCTTCTTGGATTGGCAGATGCGATTGTAGATATTGTTGAAACAGGAAAAACATTACAAGAGAATGGACTCATTGTATTTGAGGAAATGTACTTTATATCGGCTCGGATGATTGTAAATAAGGCAGCCTTAAAAACTAAAAAAGACGAAATATTCAGTATTATAAATATGATGGAGCAAGAAATCTTATCAGGGAAATAGGAGGATTTAAAATGGAAATCATTTATGAAGACTTTAAGGAGGCATTATCTAAAATAAAAGTGCTAAGAGAAAACGCTAATATAATAGAAGAAACTGTTCAAAGAAGTGTAAGAGAAATCATTAGACATGTAAGGGAAGGGAATGATGAGGCTTTATCTTTCTATACAAAAAAGTTTGATGGTGTAGAGATGAAAGATTTTCGTGTAAGTGAAGAAGAAATACAGCAAGCGAGTATGTTTGTAGAGAATTCATTTTTAGAAGCTTTAAAAGAGGCGAAGAAAAACATTGTTTCGTATCACGAAAAGCAAAAGAAGTATTCAATCTTCGATTGTGAAAGTAAAGGCATAATTAGAGGGCAGCTCATTCGGCCATTAGAAAATGTAGGTGTATATGTACCAGGTGGGACAGCCTCATATCCTTCTTCAGTATTAATGAATGTATTGCCGGCGAAACTTGCAGGTGTGAAAAAGATTGTAATGGTAACACCGCCGAGGAAAGGGGGAATTGATCCTCATATATTAGCTGCTGCAAATCTTGCGGGAGTAGATGAAATTTATACGATAGGTGGCGCACAAGCAATTGCTGCTTTAGCATACGGGACGGAATCGATTCCGAAAGTGGATAAAATAGTTGGACCGGGAAATTTGTACGTCGCTCTAGCGAAACGAGAAGTATACGGGATAGTAAATATCGATATGATTGCTGGTCCATCAGAAATTGTAGTTGTCGCGGATGAAACAGGTAATGCAAAATATATCGCAGCGGATTTATTATCGCAAGCAGAGCATGATGAGAGAGCAACGGCGATTTGTATTACAACGAATATGGAACTAGCTAAAGAAGTAGAAAAAGAGGTAGAAAGACAGTTAGAAACGTTACCAAGAAGTGAAATTGCACGTGAATCAATAAATAGAAATGGAGCCATCTTTATCGTTGCTTCTTTAGAGGAGGCACTAAAGTTATCAAATAAAATTGCTCCAGAACATTTAGAGTTACATATAAAAGAACCGATGAATGCTCTAGATTATGTGAAACATGCAGGCTCTATTTTCCTTGGGCCATATGCACCTGAACCGCTCGGGGATTATTTGGCGGGACCGAATCATGTATTACCAACGAGCGGAACGGCAAGATTTTTTTCTCCGTTATCAGTCGATGATTTCGTGAAAAAATCAAGTTTTATTTCTTATACAGAGGAAGCATTAAAAAATGTACAGCATCATATTGTAGAGCTTGCAAATAAAGAAGGGTTACATGCACATGCGAGAGCAATCCAAATAAGGTTTGAGGAGGAAAAATAATGCGTCAGTCCAGTCAAGCACGTGAGACGACAGAAACAAAAATTAAATTAAGTTTGCAGCTTGATGAAAGTACGAGTGTATCTATTCAAACGGGGGTTGGTTTTTTCGATCATATGCTGACTTTATTTGCTAGACATGGAAGATTTGGATTGCAAGTTGAGGCAGAAGGTGATGTATTTGTCGATGCACATCACACCGTTGAAGATGTTGGAATTGTACTCGGAAATTGCTTGAAAGAAGCATTGCAAAATAAAGAAGGAATTAATCGTTACGGTTCCGCGTATGTACCGATGGATGAATCTTTAGGATTTGTTGCAATTGATATAAGTGGACGCTCATATTGTGTATTTCAAGGGGAATTAACAAATCCGAAGCTCGGGGATTTTGATACAGAATTGACGGAAGAATTTTTTAGAGCAGTTGCACATGCTGCCAATATTACATTACATGCGCGCGTTCTATACGGAAGTAATACACATCACAAAATTGAAGCATTATTTAAAGCTTTTGGTAGAGCGCTTAGAGAAGCGGTCGAAAAAAATGCCAACATTACTGGTGTAAATTCAACGAAAGGGATGTTGTAATTGATTGCCATTATAGATTATGGAATGGGGAATATTCGCAGTGTAGAGCAAGCATTAAAATATATTGAGGCAGAGTACATTGTAACGAGTGATAAAGAAGAGATATTGAGAAGCGATGGCGTGATTCTACCGGGAGTAGGTGCATTTCCGAAAGCGATGGAAGTATTAAAAGAAAGAGATTTAGTGTGTGTACTAAAAGAAGTTTGTGACATAGGAAAACCACTCCTCGGTATATGTTTGGGCATGCAACTTTTATTTGAACGAAGTGAGGAACTAAAAGATTGTAGCGGGTTAGGTTTACTACCAGGTGAAATTCGGAAGTTAAAAGTTTCGTATAAAATTCCTCATATGGGATGGAATGAATTAAGGAAGGAAAGAGAATTTCCGCTTTGGAATGGATTAGTGGATGGTTCTTTCGTGTATTATGTTCACTCATATTACGCGGATTGTCCAGATGAAATTGTATGCGGAGTAAGTGATTATGGAATGCAAATACCAGGGTTTGTCGCGAAAGGAAATGTATTTGGTGCACAGTTTCATCCAGAAAAAAGTGGCGAAATTGGCATGCAAATATTAAAAAATTTTCAAGGAGTGGTAGAAGCATGGAAATCTTCCCAGCTATCGATTTAAAAGAAGGGCGATGCGTTAGACTTTATCAAGGAGAGTTTAGTAAAGAAACGGTGATGAATGAAGATCCGGTAGCGCAGGCGATCATATTTGAAAAGCTTGGAGCGGAAATACTACACATTGTTGATTTAGACGGTGCAATTGCTGGCGAGTCGTTAAATTTGCCCGTCATTGAAAAAATCTGCAAGGCGGTACGTATTCCTGTGCAAGTGGGAGGAGGAATTCGTTCACTTGTAACGGTGGAGAAGTTATTGTCAGCAGGTGTAGAAAAAGTGATTTTAGGAACAGCAGCTCTTTATGATAAGTCATTTTTAGAGGAAGCAGTTCGTCTATATAAAGAGAAAATCATTGTTGGAATTGATGCGAAAAATGGTTTCGTAGCAACGAGAGGTTGGCTTGATCTGTCTGAAATTTCTTACGTTAGTTTAGCGAAACAAATGGAAAGTTTAGGTGTTCAAACGATTGTGTTTACAGACATTTCGAAAGACGGGACGCTTGCAGGTCCAAATTTTGAACAATTAGCGATACTTCAAAAAAGTGTGGGCATTCGTCTCATCGCCTCTGGAGGAGTGGCATCTATTCAAGATGTGAAAAAGTTAAATGATATGAATATATATGGTGTCATAATTGGAAAGGCGCTTTACGAGAAAACGATTGATTTAGAAGAAGTGTTACAGGTAACGAAGTTATGTTAGCGAAACGAATCATTCCATGTCTAGATGTGAAAGAAGGGCGAGTCGTAAAGGGTGTAAATTTTATAGGATTACAAGATGTCGGTAATCCGGTTGAAATAGCTGAAGCATATAACGAGGCAGGGGCAGATGAAATCGTATTTTTAGATATTACAGCGACTCATGAAGGAAGAAAAACGATTATAGATGTTGTAGAAAAAACAGCAGCTAAAGTATTTATTCCTCTTACGGTTGGCGGGGGGATTTCAAGTGTGAAAGATATGTACAATTTACTAAGAGCTGGAGCAGACAAAGTTTCAATAAACTCAGCGGCAGTGCGAAACCCGAAGCTTATAGAAGAAGGGACAGAACACTTTGGATCACAATGTATTGTCGTGGCAATTGATGCTAGAAAAGTAGCAGAAGGTAAATGGAACGTATACGTCAACGGCGGAAGAGTTGACACAGGAATGGATGCCATAGAATGGGCGAAGCGTGTTGTTAAACTTGGGGCAGGTGAAATTTTGTTAACGAGTATGGATGCAGATGGAACGAAAAGCGGATATGACCTTCGTTTAACAGAAGAAATTTCAAAAAGTGTTTCCATTCCAGTCATCGCATCAGGGGGCTGTGGTCATACGGATCACATTATAGAAGTTTTTCAAAAGACAACAGTTGATGCAGCGTTAGCGGCATCCATCTTTCATTATGGTGAGGCGACAGTGCAGAGTGTAAAGCGAAAATTAAGAGATGCAAATGTTGAGGTGCGGTTATGAAACCTAATTTTTCAAAAGGATTAATACCAGCAATTGTCATCGAAGAAGGTACGAAAGAAGTTTTAATGCTAGCTTATATGAATGAAGAAGCATATGAAAAAACGTTAGAGACGAAAAGAACATGGTTTTATTCTCGTTCGAGGCAGTCGTTATGGAATAAGGGGGAAACATCAGGGAATCTTCAATATGTGCAATCTTTATATTTAGATTGTGATCAAGATTCAATTGTTGTGAATGTGAAACAAGTAGGACCTGCTTGTCATACGGGAGAGAAGACATGTTTTCACTATCAAATTATATAGGGGGATACATATGGAAAATGCCTTTAAGTTGCTGTATAAAACAATTGAAGAACGAAAGGAAAGCCCACTTCCTGAATCGTATACAAATTATTTATTTTCAAAAGGAGAAGATAAAATTTTAAAGAAAATTGGTGAAGAGTGTGCTGAAGTAATTATCGCATGTAAAAATAATGATAAAGAAGAAGTAGTGAAAGAAATGGTTGATGTATTTTATCACTGTTTCGTTTTATTAGCTGAAAAAAATATTACATTGGAAGATGTCATGCGGGAGGTGAAAGAACGAAATGGAAAGCTTTCGAGAGTTGGGGATAGAAGGGAAATAGATACATTATAAGGGGGAATGTATATGAAAGTAGATTATCATCTTCACTTAGAAGAAGGACCGTATTCAATAGGATGGCTTGCTAAAATAAATGAAGCGCTGGAACGTTATGAACCGCTTCAAGAAAGGCATTCTATTGATTGGCTTATGAAAACACAAGAGCGTTTGCAAAAGCGTGTGAAGGAAGGGCCATTTACAACAGAATGGATGGACCTCTATTTAGAAGAAGCTGTGCGAAAAGGTATAACAGAAGTTGGGATTGTTGATCATTTATATCGTTTTCATGAAGCGAAAGGATATTATGAAAAATATGTAGATATTAGTGATTCTAAGCTCGGTCGTATACAGAAGGAATGGTTAGATCAAGTAAGGGTAGTTTCACTGTATGATTTTACAAAGGTCATTGAAGAGGCGAAAGAACGATGGAGTAAAAGAGGTGTCACACTTAAACTTGGAATTGAAGCGGATTATTTTATTGGTTGTGAAGGAGAGTTAAAAGAATTATTAGCGCTAGGAGACTTTGATTATATAATTGGTTCCGTTCATTTTCTAAATGGCTGGGGATTTGATAATCCAGATACGAAAGAATATTTTGAGAAGCATGACCTACGCGCATTATATGATATGTTTTTTAAAACAGTTGAGAGTGCGATTCGTACCGAGTTATTTGATATTATCGCTCATCTTGATAATATAAAGGTATTTAATTATCGATTGGATGAGAATGAACAGCTTTCTTATTATGAGGAAATTGCCTGTGCGTTAGTAGAAACGAATACGGCAACAGAAATAAATGCAGGATTATACTATCGTTATCCTGTTCGTGAAATGTGCCCAAGTCCACTATATTTACAAGTATTAGCTAAGTATGGTGTTCCAATTACGATTTCTTCGGATGCCCATTATCCAAATGATTTAGGGAATTATGTACAAGAAAATGTACAAACATTACTAGCTCACGGTGTTACTCAGGTTGCAACATTTACGAAGCGAGCAAGAGTAATGAGGTCGCTTGAAGAAGAAGTAACAAATTCAAAATGAAACGCAATTTTTTGATGAAAACCGTCCTTTTTGTTCAAAATAAGAAAGAATGAAAAGGAGGGTAAGAAATGGCGAAACAACAAAATAAACAAAATGTACAAGGTGCACAGCAACAAGCTTATACTTCTGAAACGAATGCTGAATCTCAATCGGTTATTGAGGAGCAAATTAGCGATACGGTTGCAGAAGGAACGATTGATGTGAAGCTTGGAAAAGAATCGCAAGAAAAAGCGTAAGAAAAGGGGAGAGTTGCATCTCCTCTTTTTTCATGGAAAAGTGTCGATTTTTAAAACTATAATCAAATTCCTTGGTTTTTATATGTGGATTTCTTACAATGAAATATAAGAGATATCTTATTTTCTATAGAAGAGGTGTTAGTAGTGGCAAAAATATTAGTAGCGGGAAAAATTCCGGAAATTGGATTAGAACTATTAAAAGATCATGATGTAGAAATGTACGATAAAGAGGAGTTAATTTCTATAGATGAATTAACAGAGCGTGTAAAAGATAAAGATGCATTGTTAAGTTTACTTTCGACAAAGGTGCCAAAAGAAGTTATTGATGCAGCGCCTCATTTAAAGATTGTTGCAAACTATGGTGCTGGTTACGACAATATTGATTACAAGTATGCGGGCGAAAAAGGAATTGCAGTTACGAATACACCGAAAGTATCAACGGAAGCGACTGCAGAATTAACATTTGCACTTCTTTTAGCAGCGGCGCGTAGAATTCCTGAAGGGGATACGTTATGTCGTACGACTGGATTTAACGGATGGGCACCGTTATTTTTCTTAGGACGAGAAGTTCATGGTAAGACAATCGGAATTATAGGTCTTGGAGAAATCGGGAAGGCTGTTGCAAAACGTGCGAAAGCATTTGGAATGGATGTTTTATATACAGGGCCAAATCGTAAGCTTGAAGCTGAAAGTGAGCTGGGGGCAACGTATGTGATGTTGGAAGAATTATTACAAACAGCAGACTTTATTACAATTAACTGTGCTTATAATCCAAATTTACATCATATGATTGATGAAGAGCAGTTTAAAATGATGAAGAAAACAGCGTATATTGTAAATGCTTCACGTGGACCAATTATGAATGAAGCAGCACTTGCTCATGCATTAAAAACGAATGAAATTGAAGGAGCAGCTCTTGACGTGTTTGAATTTGAACCGAAAATTACAGAAGAGTTAAAAGAATTAAAGAATGTAGTACTTGCTCCACACGTAGGGAATGCAACATTTGAAACTCGTGATGCGATGGCTGAAATGGCTGTCAGAAATATTTTAGCTGTATTAAACGGCGAAGAGCCAGTAACACCTGTAAATCAAAAGGTATTAGTTACAAAATAAAAAGAAACCTTCCGGACTCGGAAGGTTTTCTTATTTTTCTTTATTCGCTTTTTTAGACGGTCTTTGTCTAATGAATTGAGATAACATGTACAAAATATATAGTGGAATGGCAATAAATAAGAAAACAGAAAAATTTCCAAATCCTGTTTGATACATTGTAATAATGATTCCAACTAAAAATAGTGTAATAATGATGCTATATCGTGGAATTGGTACATCTTTTAAACTTGGGATACGAATGCGGCTCACCATTAAAAATGCGAACGTTACAAATACGGTAATAAGAACGATTTTTGGAATGGTATGTGAAAATAATGTTAAGAAAGCAACAAGCCCTCCCGCTGCTGTAATCGGTACTCCAGTGAAATATTTCATTGAAGTAGAAGATGGTGTTACATTAAATCGTGCTAAACGATATGCTCCGAAAAGAGGGAATAATCCCGCTATGTATAATCCGATGATTCCGTAGTTTGAGAAAGATGTGTAATACATTAAAACAGCTGGTGCTGCACCAAATGTTACGACATCTGCAAGCGAGTCGAGCTCTTTTCCCATTTGTGAATCAACACGTAATAAACGAGCAACACGACCATCAAGACTATCTAACATCATCCCGATAAGTACTAAAATAGCAGCTGATTTATAATATCCTAAAGATGCATAGCCGATTGATAAAAATCCGCTATATAAATTTCCGAGCGTAAATAAGTTTGGAATAGCTGCTCTATACAAAATCTGATCCCTTGCTTTCTGTAATAAATTCTTAATTAGTGTATGAAAGTTTACTTATTTTATCATACCATAAATTTATTCCTCATACGAAAGAAATTACCAATTTGTGAAAGATTTCATAGAAGGATGGTTTGAAAATTAAGTGAAAATAAAAAGAGGAAGCAACTTGTATAAAGTTGCTTCCTTTACTATTCAAATTTCGTTGTCATCGTTCCAGTTTTATATCGATTATTAGGATCGAAGCGTAATAAATCTCCATAAATTAATTTATCGGAGAGTTTTAATTCTGTTTTTGCTTTTTCAATATACGGCTGACATAGCGTCATGTCAGCTTCTTCACCCGTACTTCTTTTGTAGCACATATTTTTTGTATAAACATATTCTTCAGAAACAAAGCTACCATCACGCATTACCATAAGCGGGTCTTTCTCTTTAATAAATAAGTCAGTTCCAAATTCAACGGATTTATTTGTTTTAATACCAAGTAAATGAAGGAGCGTTGGCTTAATATCAATTTGACCGGATACTTTAGAAACAACTTTTCCTTCTTGGCCAGGCACATGAATAATAAGAGGGACTCGTTGTAATTGCATAGAATCGAATGGTGTAATAGTATCTTTTCCTAGGAACTGTGCCATAGCTGCGTTATGGTTTTCGGAAATACCGTAATGATCACCATAGATGACAATAACGGAATTATCATACAATCCTTCTTCTTTTAATTGTTTAATAAATAATTTAAGAGCTTCATCTGTGTAACGAACAGTTGGGAAGTAGCGGTTTACAACACCACTTTCCGAGTTGAATTCATCAACATATTGATCTTCCGGATTTAGAAGAAATGGAAAATGATTTGTTAATGTAATAAATTTTGTATAGAACGGTTGCGGTAAAGATTTTAACTTTGGAATAGATTGTTCAAAGAACTCTTTATCTTTTAATCCCCAACCGACAGACATTTGCTCCGTTCCTGCGTAATCATTTAAATTAAAGTAACGATCATATCCAAGCGCAGGATACATTACATCCCGATTCCAAAACGTTTTATCATTTGAATGGAAGACGGCAGAAGAATATCCGTATTTCTTTAATTGTTCTGGTGTCGCTGTGTATTCATTTGTTGCATGAGTAAAGAATACAGAACCACGATCTAGCGGATAAAGTGAGTTTTCAACGATAAATTCAGCATCAGAAGTTTTACCTTGTCCAGTTTGATGATAGAAGTTATCGAAATAGAAACTATCCTTAATAAATTCATTTAAAAATGGTGTAATTTCTTTTCCATTTATTTTTTTATTAATAACAAAGCTTTGTGTAGATTCCATTGAAATTAAAATTACATTTTTACCTTTTGCAGCTCCAAATAAGTTTTTATCAACTTGTTTGTCTTTTGAGTCTGTATAGTTTTTAATTTCAGAAAACCCATCCCCACTTGCAAATACACGCTCAGCTGAGGACTTGGATTGAAGCGTAATATCAAATAGATGATATGTGTATAAACCTAAATTCTTCACGACAGTTTGACGGTCAAATGAGCGTGAGAACATTTGTGGTTTATAAATAACTGATACAACAATTTGTAGTGCTAATAAAGCTGTTACACCGCTAAAGAAAGTTCGCTTCTCTGAGCGGGAAAGTGGTGTTTTGTCGCCAAATGATGGGAATTTACGCGAAATAAACATTAAAATAATTGCATCTGCAAATAAAAGTAATGTTTTGTACGTAAAGAGTTCTTTTATACTTGTCCCTAAATCAGCCATATTGTTTGTTTGGAATAAAACCGGGAAAGTAACGAAATCGTTATAGAACCCATAAAACATTGCGTTTCCAAATAAAATAAATGACAGTATAAAACTGATTCCAATTATAATTCGGTTTCGGTGCTTAGATGCAAGTAAAGCTAAGCCGAAAAATAAAAGTAACGCAGCTAGTGGATTGATAAAAAGCATGAATTCTTCAAAAAAATTATCAATTTTAATATCAAATGCTAGCTTGTACACAATATATGTTTTAATCCATAGTAAAACGACTGCAACGAGTGCAAATCGCAGTTTTGGAAACAGATGTTGTAGCATAATATACTCCTCTCCTAAAAAGCATGACAGTTCTTGAGAGTCAGTTTGCTTAACGACTCATTTTATATATACGAACAGTCCTTTGTTATTATGATTATTATACTATGAGTATCATTATACGAAAATAAAAGAAGGTTGTGGGCTTTTTTATAATAATCGAGTAGAAAAAGAGTGGTGGGAGACAATAAAACAGAATTTCTATGTATGATAATTATCGTACGCAGAAAGAATCGCGTGATAATACGGAGGTTATAATGCGAAAATTATTATATTTTATAGCATGCAGTAGTGTTATACTTTTTACTTCACCGAGTGTGTCGGTAGCCCAATATGATGCACCTCTTATGGAAGATGCACTTTATTCTGTTTTATTTCCAAAAATAAATAAAGCAATTGAAAAACAATATGGAAGTTTGAAACCTTATCAATGTCCTAAAATTATTAGTTTAAAAAAAGTGTATAGCGGTACATATTTATTTCAAGCAAGTATTGAAGTGACAAAGTATGAACGTGTTGCTGGGAAAATTGCTCCACCATTTGAGAAGGTAACGATTACATTTAATAACGAAGAAGGCGAATGGGAAGTGACAAAGATTTCAGTAAAGCGCTTACCAAACGATACAAAACTAAACTGTAAAAAAACAATATAAAAAATTGTTTGACAAATAAAATGGTCCTTTGGTATTGTTAATAGCAACAATTAGATGTTTGAAAATTAAATAGACTTACCTCATCTACTCTCAAAGGTAGAGGCCGCGATAGGAAAGAGTAAGCTATGGGAGATTTAATGGAATCTGTGATCATAGGTTGAAAGGGACTATTGCCGAAATATAAGAATAACCATCTTATTCATATATTGGGACTGCATTGAATAAATGTAGTACTGTCATAAGATTTATTTTATGGAGAGCTATTTGGAGATGTTGATGCGGTTTCTTATTTTGAGGAGATAACAACTCGTTTATTTTTTCAATATATATTTTTCCTAATAAGAAACGCGTGTGAACATTGTTCCGCGCGTTTTTTGTCTATCTAAAAGCGTGCTGCAATGAATAGAAGATTGGGGTTATGAGTTTTAGAGGAAATAAGGGAGGAATTTAAATGTATTTACACGGCACAAGCCGAATTAATGGGCAAGGACACTTAGAAATTGGAGGGTGCGATACGACGCAGCTAGCAAAGCAATACGGAACACCACTTTATGTATACGATGAAGAGTCTATTCGAGGAAAATGCCGAGCATTTCATCGTGCTTTTAAAGAAAGTGGTTTCTCTTATCAAGTAGCATATGCAAGCAAGGCGTTCTTGTGCATGGAGATGTGCCGAGTAGCTCGTGAAGAGAATATGTCATTAGACGTTGTCTCTGGGGGAGAATTATATACTGCGCTCCAAGCAGGATTTCCGGCATCACGTATTCATTTTCATGGAAATAATAAAACAGAAGAAGAAATAGTGATGGCTCTTCAGGCGAATATCGGTTGTTTTGTCGTAGATAACTTCTTTGAATTAGAAGTTTTACACGATTTAGCGATGCAACATGGGAAATTTGTGAACATATTAATTCGTGTAACGCCTGGAGTAGAGGCGCACACACATGAATATATTACGACAGGTCAAGATGATTCGAAATTTGGATTTGGCGTTTCAAACGGTCAAGCAATGCAGGCAATTGGATTTGCTTTACAAAAATCAAATTATAATGTGCTAGGGATCCATTCACATATTGGATCGCAAATATTTGAAACAGCTGGTTTTGTTCGAGCGATTGAAGTTCTTCGCCAATTTTTAGTAGAAGTGAGAGAGCAAACAAACTATGTAGTAAAAGTGTTAAATGTAGGCGGAGGATTTGGAATACGTTACACAGAGTCAGATACACCATTAACTCTTGAGACATATGTGCGAGCTGTAACAAGTGCAGTGAGAGAACAATTTACTGTATGTGAATATCCATTGCCAGAAATATGGGTTGAACCAGGCCGTAGCATTGTAGGTGATGCTGGGACAACACTTTATACAGTTGGATCTGTGAAAGATATTCCTGGTATTCGGAAATATGTATCAGTCGATGGTGGAATGACAGATAATTTAAGACCAGCTTTATATAGCGCGCGTTATGAAGCGATGTTAGCGAATCGAGGGAATGATGAGAATGAGGAACTCGTTTCGATTGCCGGGAAATGCTGTGAGAGTGGAGACATGTTGATTTGGGATATTCATTTACCGAAAGTCGTTGCTTCTGATTTACTAGCAGTTTCCTGTACAGGAGCATACGGGTACTCGATGGCGAATAATTACAATCGGATTCGAAGACCAGCCGTTGTCTTTGCAAAAGGCGGAACATCGCAAGTAGTTGTGGAACGCGAAACATATGAAAATATTATTGGGAACGATCGCATACGTATTAAAGAACTTGTCTAAATAGGAAAAGGAGTTGTTCGTATGGGCAATTCCTTTTTTATAAAATAAAATAATTAAAATATATCGGAAAACTAGGATTGAAAAAAATCAGAATTGTGATAAAATACAAATACAAAGCTTATCAAGAGAAGCGGAGGGAACTGGCCCGAAGAAGCTCGGCAACCTGCTTATAGAAAGCAAGGTGCTAAATCCAGCAAAATGGGATCCATTTTGAAAGATAAGGTAAAATATATTACCGAACAGTCTTTTCGAAATGGGAAAGATTTTTTTTATGAATAAAAAGGGGGGGCTGTTCGCGTGAGTGTACGGGAACATTTTGATGAAGTATCCGAGAAGATTGAAGCGATGCTTGCTGATATGAAATATGGTTCAATTACAATTGTTGTGCAAGATGGAAAAGTAATTCAGTTAGAGAAAAGTGAAAAAGTACGTTTAAAGTGAAAAGCGCTGACTAGAAAAACTAGAGGCGGTTTTAACCTATTTTCATTAGGTTAAAACCGTCTTTTTGCTTTTACAGGGGGAAAAAACATGTTGACGTATGAAACGTGGGAAGGAAATGTTGTTTCATTCTCGGAAGAAGACGAAACAAAAGGCGCGCTATCAGTATTAAAGTGGGCTTATGGAGAGTATAAAGATGAAATTGTCTACGCATGTAGCTTTGGGGTGGAAGGTATGGTATTGCTGCACATTATAAACCAAGTAAATCCATATGCTAAAGTCGTATTTTTGGATACAAATGTTCATTTTCAAGAAACGTATGAATTAATTCGGAAAGTGCGGGAAAGATTTCCTTCATTGAATATTATAGAAAAACAGCCAGAACTTACACTTGATGAACAGGCGAAGTTGCATGGTGAAAAACTGTGGGAGAGCAATCCGAATCTTTGTTGTAAGATTAGAAAAATTTTACCTTTAGAAAAATCATTAGTAGTGGAAAAAGCATGGATATCAGGCTTAAGAAGGGAACAATCAGAAACACGTAAGCATACAAAGTTTATAAATCAAGATCATCGTTTTCAATCTATTAAAGTTTGTCCACTCATTCATTGGACGTGGAAAGAAGTTTGGCGATATGTATACAAACATAGCTTGCCGTATAACCCGTTGCATGATATTGGTTATCCAAGTATTGGGTGTGAGAAATGTACGTTACCTGTTGGGGATGGTGGCGATTCAAGAGATGGTAGATGGGCTGGAAAAGTGAAAACTGAATGTGGTCTTCATTACCAATAAGATGAATCTTGAAATAAAGCTAAGAGAGGATATAGAAAAATGAGCATAGTAAACGAATTAGTAAACCGTATAGATGAGGCATATGACGTATCACAAATTGAAAAAGAAATTAAGTTAGACAATATTGCGTTAAGTGATTTAGAACTATTGGCGACAGGTGGATATAGCCCCCTTACTGGTTTTTTAGGGAAGGAAGATTATGATTCAGTCGTAGAAACGCTTCGTTTAGCAAATGGTAGTGTGTGGAGTATACCAATTACATTACCTGTAACAGAAAAAGTCGCAGAAAGCCTGAAAGTTGGAGAGGAAGTAAAGCTTGTCAACAATGGAAATATATACGGTGTCATTCAAATAGAAGATATTTTTGTACCAGATAAAGAAAAAGAAGCGTTACTTGTATATAAAACAACGGATGGGGCTCATCCAGGAGTGGAAAAATTATATGAACGATCAAACGTTTACGTTGGAGGAACTATTATTCTAACAAAACGCTTTGAAAATAATCAATTTCCTTCTTATCATTTAGACCCAATTGAAACGAGGGAAGAATTTAAAAAACGTGGGTGGAAAACAGTGGTCGGATTTCAAACGAGAAACCCGGTACATCGTGCCCATGAGTATATCCAAAAGTCTGCTCTTGAAATTGTAGATGGTCTCTTTTTAAATCCGCTCGTTGGAGAAACGAAATCGGATGATATTCCTGCTGATGTAAGAATGGAAAGCTATGAAGTACTCCTTCAAAACTATTATCCGAAAAATCGTGTCTTTTTAAGTGTATTTCCTGCTGCAATGCGTTACGCAGGACCAAGGGAAGCGATATTTCATGCGTTAGTAAGAAAGAATTTTGGATGTACCCACTTTATTGTAGGGCGTGATCATGCTGGAGTAGGAGATTATTACGGAACGTATGAAGCGCAAGAAATCTTCACAAATTTTACGATAGAAGAGTTAGGAATTACACCACTATTCTTTGAACATAGTTTTTACTGCACGAAATGTGAAGCGATGGCTTCAACGAAAACATGTCCGCACGGAAAAGAAGATCATGTTATTTTATCGGGTACGAAAGTAAGAGAATTATTAAGAAACGGTGAGATTCCGCCAAGTACATTTAGTCGTAAAGAAGTAGTGGAAGTGCTAATTAAAGGCTTGAAAAAAGAAGTAGTAACAGAATAGGGAGAGAACGAGATGGATACGAATATTACTTGGCATACAGCTTCGGTTTCAAAAGATGAGAGAAGAGTGAAGAATGGACATCATAGTTTTGTAATTTGGTTTACTGGTTTATCAGCTTCGGGTAAATCTACAGTAGCGAATGCGGTCGCTCGTAAACTGTTTGAAAAGAATATTGGAAATTATGTGCTGGATGGGGATAACATTCGCCACGGTTTAAATAAAGACTTAGGATTTTCTGAAAGTGATCGCATGGAAAATATAAGACGTATTGGCGAAGTGGCAAAGTTATTTGTAGATCAAGGAGCAGTTGTCCTTACAGCATTTATTTCACCATTTCGAGTGGACCGTAAACAAGTAAGAGATTTATTAGCGGCAGATGAATTTATTGAAATTTTTGTGAAGTGTCCGATTGAAGAGTGTGAGAAACGTGATCCGAAAGGACTTTATAAAAAGGCAAGGAAAGGTGATATTAAGGATTTCACAGGTATTGATTCGCCTTATGAAGAGCCAGAGCAAGCGGAATTAATTGTAGAAACGCACAAATATTCTATTGAAGAATGTGCAGAACAAATCGTGAAGTACTTACAAGAGCGTAGTTTTATATAGGGGGATAAACAATGAGTTATGAAAAAGTATGGGCTAACAATGAAAAATTAAATCAGACCGAGAAAAATAAATTAGAAAAAGATGGCTTAGAAATTTTTAATGATATTCCTTACTATGCGGAAAATGGTTTCGAATCTATTCCGAAAGAAGAGTGGGATGCCTTTAAATGGGCAGGCTTGTATTTACAAAGACCGAAAGAAGCTGGTTATTTTATGATGCGGGTAAATATTCCGTCAGGGATTATTACAAATGCACAGGCAGAAGTACTTGCTTCTATCGCTGAAGATTATGGACGTGATGTAATAGATATTACGACGAGACAGGCGATTCAGTTTCACTGGTTAGAAATTCAGCAAATTCCAGATATTTTTAAAAGGTTAGCAAGAGTTGGGTTATCTTCAGCGGGGGCTTGTGGTGATATAACGCGGAATATTACAGGTAATCCGCTTGCTGGCATTGATGCAAATGAACTATTTGATACAACGCATATTGTAAAAGAAGTATATGATTACTTCCAACATAATGAAGAGTTTTCTAACTTGCCACGTAAATTTAAAATGTCTATTAGTTCTAATATTTATAATTCAGCAAACGCAGAAATTAACTGTGTTGCATTTACGCCTGCAACGAAAGAAATAGATGGTGAGAAAAAAGTTGGTTTTCATATAAAAGTAGGTGGAGGATTATCAGCTCGACCGTATTTAGCTGATGAATTAGATGTATTCGTTTTACCAGAAGAAGTGAAGGCGGTGGCGATTGCAATTGCTACTATATTCCGTGATTTTGGATATCGTGAGAAACGTCATTTAGCGCGTTTGAAATTTCTTGTTGCGGACTGGGGAGCAGAGAAATTTAAAGAGAAACTAATAGAGTATACAGGGCCTTTACAAAGTAAAGGGGAAAGTGCACTCAAAGGATGGAATGCAGGCTATTTTTATGGTGTTCAAGACCAAAAACAAGAGGGATTAAAATATGTAGGTTTTAATGTACCGGTAGGTCGTTTACATGCAGAAGAAATGTTTGAGGTTGCAAGAATCGCAAAGCAATATGGAAATGGACAAATTCGTACATGTAATTCACAAAATTTCATTATTCCGAACGTTCCTCCGGAAAATGTAAAAGGATTACTTAGTGAACCGCTGTTTGAAGCGATATCTGCAAGCCCGAAATCATTTATTGGTCATGCGGTTTCATGTACCGGTATTGAATATTGTAATCTTGCACTAGTAGAAACGAAAGAAAGATTACGTCAAATTGCAGAATACTTAGATACACAAATTGCACTCGATGTTCCAGTTCGAATTCATATGGTAGGCTGCCCGAATTCATGTGGTCAACGTCAAATTGCTGACATTGGGTTACAAGGGGTGAAAATGAAGACGAAGGAAAAAGGCATTGTTGAAGCGTTTGAAATATACGTAGGTGGAACATTGTTAGATGGCGGTGCCTACAATCAAAAGTTAAAAGGAAAAATAGATGGCGAGGATCTACCTGATGTACTTGCATCATTTATAAGTTATTTCAAAGAGAATAAATTACCAGCCGAGACATTTTATGATTTTGTAGGTCGTGTTGGTGTAGATACATTACAAATAGCGTTAAATAACGTGTTAGAAGAAGTCATAGCGTCTTAGGAGGGACGATATGGATTTATATCGATTTGAAGCTGTATTAGTGAGTGATATTGTTCCGATAGTTGTTGTTGCTCAAAGTGAAGAACAGGCATTTAAGCTTGCGGAGATTGAGCTTGAAAAGCATTTTTTACCGTTGCCAGAGGTAAAAGAGATTTCTTTGTTTGAAAAAAAGAAGATTCGAAAAGGTGCGGCATTTGTTATTCATGAGTAGAGATCAGTAATACGAAAAAATAAAAACTTCCATTCTTATATACGAATGGAAGTTTCATTTTAATAGAAGAAATGAGGAGAGATGATGGGAAAGGTTTATATTGTTGGAGCGGGTCCTGGCGATCCAGATTTAATTACTGTTAAAGGGTTGAAATGTATTGAGAAGGCAGATGTTATTTTATACGACCGACTTGTGAATAAAGAGCTGCTTTCACACGCGAAGCCTGACGCGGATTTAATTTATTGTGGAAAACTCCCGAATTATCACACGATGAAGCAAGAGACAATTAACACGTTTCTTATTAAGTATGCGAAAAAAGGAAAAGTTGTAACGAGGCTTAAGGGCGGCGATCCATTTGTGTTTGGTAGAGGGGGAGAAGAAGCTGAAGCATTAGCAAAGCAAGGTGTACCATTTGAAATCATTCCTGGTATTTCAGCTGGAATAGCTGCTCCTGCTTATGCGGGCATTCCAGTGACGCACCGTGATGCAAGTGCAAGTTTTGCTATTGTGACTGGGCATAGGAAAGAAGGTGCTGAAGAAGAAGTGAAATGGGAGAGTTTAGCGAAAGGTGTAGAGACTTTAGCGGTATATATGGGGGTTAGTAATTTGCCCTACATATGTGAGCAACTTATGAAGCATGGAAAAGATAAAAGTACGCCAGCTGCTATTATTGAGCAGGGGACGACGTCTATGCAACGCACAGTTGTTGGAACGTTAGGGACAATTGTAGATGTTGCGAAAAAAGAGCAAATTCAAAATCCGAGTATGATTGTAATTGGAGAGGTTGTCCGTTTTAGAGAAAAAATTCATTGGTTTGAGAAGCAGACAGAAAATGCTTATCAAGTAAGTGGAGTGTTGTAAAATGAAAGCCGTCTTATATATATGTCATGGAAGTCGTTTGAAGACAGCGAAAGAAGAGGCGATTCAATTTATTACATCGTGTATGAGCCGTATAGAAGCGACTATTCAAGAAGTTTGTTTTTTAGAGTTAGCGAATCCTTCTATTGAAGATGGTTTTCGTACATGTGTGAAGCGTGGGGCCACTGAGATTATTGCTATCCCTGTTTTTTTATTAGCGGCAGGGCATGTAAAAAAAGATATCCCTTTTGAATTGGAAAAATTAACTAATCAATTTTCGGATGTTAAAGTGACCTATGGTAATCCGTTTGGTGTATCAGAAACACTTGTTAAATCGGTGTATAGCGGAAGTGGCATCGAACAGGAAGATAAAAATGAAGTGACGTTACTTCTCGTTGCAAGAGGGAGCAGTGATCCTGAAGTATTAAGAGATATAAACTGGATTGCTTCTTTATTTCAAACAAAAGAGAAGGTTAAAAAAGTAGAAGTTTGTTATTTAGCGGCTGCAGAGCCAAAATTTGAGGAGAAGTTAAAGGAAGTTGTAGAACAAAAAGAAAAGAACATCGTTGTACTGCCTTACTTGTTATTTACAGGTTTACTTATGAAACATATTGAGAAAGAAGTGCGCCAATATGAATTGGGAGAGATAAAAATCAGTCCATATTTAGGGAAGAATGAAGCGTTTCAAGATATGTTAATTCAGAAAACGACGGAGTTATTGAAAGGAGATCAGTATGTATCCACTTACAGTGCGAGTTAATGAGAAACGCGTTGTTGTTATTGGTGGGGGAAAAGTTGCAGGATTTAAAATTATTCCTTTACTCAAACAGGGTGCGGATATAGTTGTGATAAGTCCAGAATTAGATGCGAATTTAGTAAAACTTGTGGAAGAAAAGAAAATTCGTTGGTATCAAAGAGAATATGAGAAAAGTGATATTAAAAGTGCTTTTTTAGTTGTTGCAGCGAGTAGTGATTCAATATTAAATGAACAAGTTGCTGAAGATGCCGCCGAGAATCAATTAGTAAATGTTATTACAAATCCGGAAAGTGGTAATGTTCATTTTCCGGCAGCAATTCATCGTGGTTTACTTAATATAGCAGTTTCTACTGGGGGAGCGAGCCCTAAGCTCGCAAAAAAAATTCGAGATGAGATTGCAAATAAATATGATGAGACATATGAATCGTATTTAGATTTTTTATATGAAGTAAGGGTGAAGTTAAAAGATTTACAGTTAGAAAAGAGAGAGCGAAATATATTGCTCCAAGAAGTGTTGAAATCAGTATATGTGCAAAACGAGGGGAAAAGAGAAAGTTTTTTACGAGAATTAGAGGAAAAGGTTTTAAAATAATAAAAGATAAAGTGAGCTTTACAAATATAAAAATATAATTTATAATCACAAGTAACTTCAATAGATAAAATCGATGAGCAAGAAGAGTACGTATATTTGATGCGTTCAGAGAGCTGGGGTTAGGTGGGAGCCCGGTACGATAAAATATACAGAATGGGCTTGCGAGAGGTATGTTGAACATTGTAGTAGGCAACCCGGGTTCCGCCGTTAAAAGGATAGAGTATCGGAATTATTCCTGTACTTGAACAAGTGGGATTTATCAATCCAATTGAGGTGGTACCACGGTATTTATATTACATATATCGTCCTCTACATGCATATTTGCGTGTAGGGGACTTTTTTATTTTCTAAAGGAGGTGTGCGAGTATGAAATGAAAGTTTATAATTAACAAAAGTTTAAATATTCAGAAAAGGAGAATTTATGATGAAAGAAACACAGCAATGGACGTCGAAAATAGGATTTGTACTCGCAGCAGCCGGAGCCGCAGTAGGTCTTGGTGCGATATGGAAATTTCCATATGTTGCAGGTAATGGCGGGGGAGGCGCATTCTTCCTTGTATTTTTACTATTAACTTTATTTATAGGTATGCCTCTTTTAATAGCGGAGTTTGTTATTGGACGTAGCACGCAAAAAGAGGCCGTTACAGCTTATAAAGTACTAGTGCCAAATAGCAAAGTATATCCTTGGATTGGTCGTATGGGAGTTGTTACTTGTTTTAGTGTACTATCTTTTTATAGTGTTGTAGGTGGATGGATTTTACTTTATTTATATTATAGTGTGACAGGAAGTTTCTGGAATAGAGCAGCTGATTATGGACAATTGTTCGGTGAAACGATTTCAAATCCGTTAAGTGCGATTGGAGCACAATTTATCTTTATGCTTTGTACAATTTTTGTCGTAAGTAAAGGTGTAGAGAAAGGTATAGAAAAGGCAAGTAAGTACATGATGCCGCTATTATTTATTTTATTTATTGCGATTATTGTTCGTGCGTTAACACTCGATGGTGCTTTTGCTGGAGTAGAGTTCTTCTTAAAGCCAGATTTTTCAAAGCTTACAGCAGATACGATTTTATACGCGATGGGACAATCTTTCTTCTCACTAACAGTAGGTGCCTCAGTAATGGTCACGTATAGTTCGTATTTAAAGAAAGAGGAACATTTAGCGAAATCAGCAACATCTATTGTAAGTTTAACTGTTTTTGTTACAGTACTTGCAGGATTAGCAATTTTCCCAGCGATTTTCGCATTAGGAGTAAAACCAACTGAAGGACCAGGATTACTGTTTATCGTCCTTCCAGCAGTATTTGCAAAAATACCATTTGGTCAATTTTTCTTTATTATGTTTTTAATTTTATTCTTCTTTGCGACTTTAACATCAGCAATTTCAATGCTTGAAATTGTAGTAGCATCTGTTGCGAAAGGTAATGAGAAGAAGCGTCCGTCAGCATCATTATTAATCGGTATTCTTATTTTCGCAGTCGGTATTCCATCAGCTTTATCATTTGGGATTATGAGTGACGTGAAAATATTCGGGAAAACATTCTTTGATTTAGTTGACTTTTCGGTAAGTAACGTATTGCTGCCGTTAGGAGTACTAGCTATTTCATTATTTGTACCAAATAAAATGAGTAAAGAGTTATTGATGAAAGAATTAGAAGTGACGGAAACGAAGGGGAAAACGTTATTTAACATTTGGTTCTTCTTACTTCGTTATGTTATTCCGGTAACTGTAATAATTGTATTTTTAAATGCGATAGGTGTATTTAAAATGTTTGCATAAAAAAAGGCGGGGATCTCCCGTCTTTTTTTATGTGGATGTTGATGAGTGTAATAAACGATTATATGCTTTATAGGCTGTAGTGACTGCAAGGAATGAACCGATTAAAAATAATACTGAGCCGCCAAATGTAAATATCCGGCCAATATACGTCTCTCTAGCTTCTTCTATTTTTTGTTGTAATTGCGTATTCATATTGATCACCCCGTAAACTATAGGCATTTAGTTATAGTCTATGTAGAATGCCTATATTGTGTGAAGTGTAAATAAAAAACCTCGGTAGGCACCGAGGTTTTTTATAATCCGATATAAGGAGATGGGTCAACTGCGTTTGTCTTGCCGACATTCCATTCTCCAAGATGAAGTTCGAAGTGTAAATGTTGTCCGTATGATTGGCCCGTGTTCCCCATAAATCCAAGCTGATCGCCTTGTTTTACAGTTTGTCCATTCGATACAGAACGGCTATTCATATGAGCATATACTGTCGTATATGTTTTTCCGTTTATACGGTGAGATAAATACACTACGTTTCCGTAACTAGATGATAATTCTGAACGAATAACAACACCATCTGCAGCGGCGATAATTGGAACCGTTCCCGAAGCGGCGATGTCAATTCCTTTATGATTATCTAAAGAACGTACACCAAATCCGGAAGTTTTTGATCCAGCTGCTGGTTTGATAAAGCCACCGATATTTGTATCATGTGGTGTTGGGGCCGCTTGAGTTGCTTGAGCAGATTTAGTAGCTTGTTGTTTGCGAGCCTCTTCTGCCTGGCGAGCTTCTTCCGCTTTACGAGCTTCTTCGGCCCGTTTTTCTTCTTCAATTGCTTTTTGAACAGCTTGACGTTGATTTTCTAAAATGCCTTTGGATTCTTCTAATCCTTCAATCTCTGAATCTACTTTTACTACTTTCGTATGTAGATCGTTAATAAGAGTTTGTTGCTGTTGTTGGTTATTTTGTAATTCTTGCTGTTTTTGTTCTAGTTTTTGTTCAGATTCTTTCAGTTGTTGTTCTTTTTTCTCAACAGCCTCTTTTTCTGTAGTTACAGCATTTTGATCAGAAGTTTGTTTTTTTACAATATCTGTATCGTTGTTTAATATTAAACTTACGGAGTACATATTATCAACAAGATCGGCAATGTTTGAAGAATTTGTTAGTACCTCTGTAATAATATTTGTACGAGGTTTTTCTTGCATAGATTGTAATCGTTGTTTAATAACTTCCTGACGTGTATCTATGTTTGTTTGTAATTGTTCTATATGTTTCTTTTTGTCAGCAATTACTTGTTGAGTTTTGCTAATTTCTTTTTTTGTATCGTTTAATTCAGCTTCGTTTTTATTAATAGAAGTAGTTAATTCATCAATTTTCTTCTGTAATTCTTGAATTTCTTTTTCTATTTGTTCTTTCTCGACTGATTTATTTTGTAAGTCACTTTGTTTGCCTTCTAATTCAGATTGAATGTTAGATAATTTATCTTGATTCGTTTCAGCGTATACGGGTGAAAGTAACGGGGAAGCAAAAATCGTTCCTGCTGCTAAAACACTAAACGCTGCAAATTTCTTTTTCATTGTTGTCTGACTCCTTTCTCTATGAATGTTATATATCATAAGAAGAAGAGTGTCTATCGTTGTAATCATAATGTAAAGAAAATTTTATAAAATTGCTAAGTTTTGTCGGAATTTATCATTTTTCAACTGTAATTGTCATAGTACATACATTTTATTCATATGTGTAACAAAGGTATATTTTGGAATTAATCTGTAAAATGAAGAAGGAAAGTAATCGTTTTTATGAGGTGAAATATTACTTGGAAAGCTAATAAAACACTAGTGAGGAATCGTTCTCATGTTAGGTTTTCTGACATGGGTCTGCTTTTTGTCAAGAAAATTATTTGTGTTCGGGCAAAGTTATTTTGTTGTCAGATTTAAATTTTTGATTTATGATTTTTAACAGGGACAAAATGTAGTGAATTGTCGAATAATATGTAATACTCTTAATTTCTTAGTTTTATAGAGATAGAATGAGAGATAGAGTGACACATCGAAGAGGGGGTTACAACAAATATGAAAAGAATAGGACTTGCATGGCAAATATTAATAGGGCTTGCGCTTGGTATTGCGGTTGGGGCGATTTTCTTTGATAATCCAGCTGTTGTGAAGTACTTACAACCAATTGGTGATATTTTCATCCGATTAATTAAAATGATCGTTGTACCGATTGTTGTAGCAAGTATTGTTGTTGGGGTTGCTGGTGTTGGCGATGTTAAAAAACTAGGTCGACTAGGCGGAAAAACAATTCTTTACTTTGAAATTATTACAACAATTGCAATTATTGTTGGTCTATTAATAGCGAATATTTTCCAACCAGGAAAAGGCGTAAATATGGAGCAGTTAACAAAGACAGATATTTCGAAATATACACATACGACAGAACAAGTACAAAGTCATTCATTTGCAGATACATTTGTAAATATTGTTCCAACGAACATTATGAAGTCGTTAGCTGACGGAGATATGCTTGCTATTATCTTCTTCTCTGTATTATTTGGTTTAGGTGTAGCAGCAATTGGTGAAAGAGGAAGACCAGTTCTTCAATTTTTCCAAGGTGTAGCTGACGCAATGTTTTACGTAACAAACCAAGTTATGAAATTTGCACCATTTGGTGTGTTTGCACTAATTGGTGTTACAGTTTCTACATTTGGTCTTGCTTCATTAATTCCATTAGGGAAATTACTAATTGTCGTATATGGAGCAATGATCTTCTTCGTCGTAGTTGTCTTAGGACTTACAGCGAAAATATTTGGAATCAACATTTTCCAATTCTTTAAGATTTTAAAAGACGAGCTGATCTTAGCGTATTCTACAGCAAGCTCAGAAACAGTTTTACCAAAAATCATGGAGAAAATGGAGAAATTCGGTTGTCCGAAAGCAATTACATCTTTCGTTATTCCGACAGGTTATTCATTTAACTTAGATGGATCAACTTTATATCAAGCAATTGCGGCTCTTTTCTTAGCACAAATGTACGGTATTGATTTATCTATTACACAACAAATTACATTATTGCTTGTATTAATGGTTACATCAAAAGGTATCGCAGGTGTACCGGGCGTATCATTCGTTGTATTATTAGCGACACTTGGTACAGTAGGTATTCCACCTGAAGGCTTAGCGTTCATTGCTGGTATTGACCGTATTTTAGATATGGCTCGTACAGCAGTTAACGTTGTAGGAAACTCTTTAGCAGCTGTAGTTATGTCTAAGTGGGAAGGTCAATATGACGCTGAAAAAGGACAAGCTTATTTAAAAGAGATTTCTGAAAAGGGTCAAGCGGCTTAATTATAATATGAACAAGCTCTCACATAATATGTGGGAGCTTTTCTGTATATAGAAGAGGAGCAGACATAATGAAACGTAAATATGGTGACGGTTCTTCGTGGAAGAGGCTAATAGAAAAGAGTTATACGGTTAAGCAAGTGGAAGAGGGAATGCTCGGAATACTGGATATAAAAAAGGTGAGAGAGCCTAGTTGTAAAGAATATGATGGTGAAGAACTTTGTATTGCAGCGGATCAGTATACGTGGATTCAATATTTCATAGACGGGAAAAACTTTGCGATTACCGCTATGTTAGATGATCAGAAAAAATTAGTGCAATATTATATCGATGTGGCGAAAGAATATAAAATAGACGATCGTGGTTTACCGTATTTTGATGATTTATATTTAGATGTAGTATTATTACCTAGCGGTAAGGTGTATGTATTAGATGAAGAGGAGCTAGAGGATGCTTATAAAAGTGGTGATGTCACGAAGGAAGAGTATGAGTTAGCTTGGTACACTACGAAATGGATATTAGCAACAATAAAAAATAATGAATTTTATTGGATTTCAATGTTGAAAGAAGAAATAGAAAAGTTAAAATGATTGTTGTATTCGAATTTTTGTATAATTACCAAAAAAATCTATACAAAAAATAATTGACTTTTGTTTTGTAAGCGAGTAAAGTTAGGAAAGAAATTATTATTAAAAAATAAATATGAAACCTTCTTATAAAGAGAGGCGGAGGGACTGGCCCTACGATGCCTCGGCAGCGGACTCGATTTCAGAGTGCTGTGCCAAATCCAGCAAGCGTGTGCTTGAAAGATGAGAAGAGTGTTTCTTATAGATGTATAAGACCTCTTCTCATCGGAAGAGGTCTTTTGTTATTCATTAGAAAAAGGTTGAAACTAGGGAGAGATGATACTTTGAAAGAAACGAGAGGAAATGGTTTAGCTTTATTACCACTTGGGATATTTTTGGCGCTATTTATTGGTTCTGGAATTATTACAGGTGATTTCTATAAATTGCCGATACTTGTAGCGATCTCAATTGCTGTAGGAGTCGCTTTAATGATGAATCGTAAAGAAAGTTTTAATGTGAAAGTAGAGCGGTTCGCTAAAGGTGCAGGAAATCCGGATATTATGATTATGGTATTAATTTTTGTGCTTGCAGGTGCATTTTCTGAAACTGCTAAAGGAATGGGCGGAGTAGACTCAACTGTTAATTTAGCATTAACTATTTTACCGCCAGGATTTATCGTAGCTGGAATCTTTGTTATTGGGGCATTTATTTCATTAGCGATGGGAACTTCAATGGGAACAATTGCAGCATTAGCGCCGATTGCTGTAGGTATTAGTGGTCAAACTGATATCTCAATTGCGCTTGCAATGGCTACTGTTGTTGGCGGAGCGATGTTTGGTGATAATTTATCATTTATTTCAGATACAACAATCGCAGCTGTTCGTTCACAAGGAACAGAAATGAAAGATAAGTTTAAAACGAACTTTTTAATTGTGTTACCAGCGGCTATTATTACAATTGTGCTATTAGTAATAGTTACTTCAGGGAGTGACACGCAAATTAAAGCACATAGCTTTGATTGGATAAAGATTTTACCGTACGCAGGAGTACTGATTACAGCGCTACTTGGCTGGAATGTACTTATTGTATTAACTGGTGGAACTGTACTATCTGGTGTTATCGGTCTTATAGATGGAAGTTACACGTTAGAAAGTTTCTTTAAAAGTGTAACGACTGGAATGGGCGGTATGATGGAGTTAGTATTACTTGCTATATTAATTGGCGGTATGGTTGAATTAATCCAATATAATGGTGGTATTCAATATTTAATGAATGTATTAACACGTAATATTCGTTCGAAAAAAGGAGCGGAATTTGGTATTGCTGGTTTAGTGAGTATGACGAATATGTGTACAGCGAATAATACGATTTCAATTATTTTTACAGGCCCGCTTGCAAAAAATATTGCAGATCAATATGAAATAGACCCTCGTAAATCAGCGAGTGTATTAGATCTTTTCTCATGTTGTGTGCAAGGATTAATTCCGTACGGTGCCCAAATGTTAACGGCAGCAGGATTTGCAGCGTTATCTCCAGTTGAATTGTTACCGTATGCATTTTATCCAATTTTAGTTGGAGTATGTGGGATTGTTTCTATTTTAATTGGGTTTCCAAGGTTTTCGAAAGTAGCTAAGAAAAAAGAGTATCATAAAACTGCTTAATTTAATATGAATGTTAGTAATTAAAAAACGTGCAGAGAATAGACTCTGCACGTTTTTTTGCGTAAAGGGCTGAATATGACTCGGTCTTAAGTCTGAGTAGAAAACGGTTCTTAAGCTCGTTATGGAAAGATGAAAAAATAGTTAAGATAAGAGTATCAAATCGAAGGGAGGCAAGCACAAGATGAAACAATTTCTAGCGTTTATCGCAGCCGGTATTTTGGCTTTAATTGCTCTTGGTAGTCTTGCTGGTATTGTAGGATTCGCAATCGGAGCAGGAGTTGTATATTGGAGCTATAAATCATTTGTGCGAGCTAAATCATTTTTTGGAAAGTTAGCTTGGGGTATTGTTGGTTTAATCGGTTTATCCATTGCACTTTCTCATTCGCCAGCATTAATCGGTATCGCTGCTTTAGTGGTTTTATACTACGGATACCGTGAGTGGAAAAAAGAAAAAGATGTAGTTGTTGGATCTGCTCCAGAAAGTTCTAAATCATATAGCAACTTTGAAGATGAGTGGAACAAATTAATGAAAAACTAAAACAATAAATCAAATTATAATTAAAGTAGAAGAGAGGAAGATTTATAATGAAACAATCTTTATTCGGACGTGTACGCGATGCAATTTTAGCTGATTTTCATAACGTGTTAGATGAGAAGGAAAGAAAAAATCCAATTGCGATGTTAAACCAATATTTACGTGATAGTGAGCGTGAAATAACAAAAATTGAGAAGTTAATTGGGCGTCATAAAACATTAAAATCTAACTTTGCTCGTGAGCTTGAGCAAGCACGTTATTTCGTTAATAAAAGATCAAAGCAAGCTATCATTGCTCAAGAATCAGGTGAATTACAATTGCACGAACGTGCGTTAGAAGAGGTAGCTTATTATGAAGGGCAAGTAACTCGATTAGAAGAAATGTATGCAGGTGTTGTAGAGCAAATTGATGAGTTAGAGCGTCGTCTTTCTGAAATGAAAAATAAATTAAAAGAAATGCACGCAAAGCGTATGGAACTAATGGCACGTGAAAATATGGCACATGCAAATCGTCGTATGAATACTGCGATGCATAAAATGGATGAAAATAATCCATTCTTACGATTTGAAGAGATTGAAGATCATATTCGTGACTTAGAAACTCGTATGAATGAAGAGCATGAGCGTGACACATTTGATATGAAAATTGCAAAACTTGAGCGTGAAATGAAAGAAAAGAATGATGTATCGTTAACGAAAGAGTTAACAAAATAATAGTAGTATATTATAAAACAGGCTTATGATATAGTGATAGGAGAAAAGGTGTTGGAAAGCAATGCCTTTTCTTCTATGTATATGTGACAAGAAGGGGGGAGCTGAAATGAAGAAACATTTTTCAAAGACACAATTAATGGGGATGCTCCTCATCATATTTGGGTTCGGTCTTTTTCTTGATATGATACTTGGACATTTTGAACCAGGTGGTCTCATTTTTGCATTTATTATGCTTATGTTTGGAAGGCATTATCGTAAAAAGAATCGTTATGTACGGGGAAATGTATTTTTATTTGTTGGTGGTATCGTATTTTTATTCTTCTTATTTTCATCAGCAGCATTTGTTCTTGTCGTATTTGCTTGTTTAGCTTTAATTGGTTATCAATTGATTCAACAAGGGCATCAGCAAAAAGCAATGAAGGTTGAAATTAAAGAAAAAGGGATGATAGACGAAGAGAAGCAAATATATCGTACAGAACCATATTTGAAAAATATGTTTGTAGGCAATGTGCGAATGATGGATCATATTTATGAACTTGAGGATATTAATGTTCAATATGGTGCTTGTGATGTGGAAATAGATTTAACAACTGCTATGATTCCAGAAGGGGAAACGGTAATTGTTATTCGAGGTGTCGTTGGTAATATTCGTTTATATGTGCCATATGATATTGAACTTTCTTTAAATCATTCTGTTATTGTCGGGCGTGTGCTCTTGCCAGGTCATGAAGAGACAGGGTTTAACCGCAATGTTACATTTAGAACAGAGCAGTATAAAGAGGCTCCTCGACGTATTAAAATTATTTCTTCGCTTGTCGTAGGCGACACGGAAGTGAGGAAAGTATAATGAAGAAACAAAAAAATATTTCGTGGATGTATATTCGTTATTCTATGTTGTCCTCTGTTAGTATCGCACTCATTTGTACAATTGTATATGTATGGAAAAGCGAGCAACAAGTGTATGATTTATTATGGAAGGAATCCATCGCTTCTGTTCCAATTGGCTTGTTTATTATGACTACAAGTTTACTTATCGGGGGAATTGTAGGATATGCAATCGGTTACTATATAGAGCAGCGTATACAAGGATTAAATACGTTTCTATTTGAAGTAGAGCGAGGGAATTTTCCGAGCGATGTTTCGTTTACTGCAGATGATGAATTTCATGAAGTGGAACGAAAAGTAATCGTTCTGGCTCGTCGATTAGAGGAGCAAGCTGGACTCTTTCAAAAAGTAACGAATGAACGAGCTCATTGGAATGAAGAGATGAGACAAGAAGCGATTTCTCAAGAAAGGCATCGTTTAGCAAGGGAGTTGCATGATTCAGTAAGTCAGCAGCTTTTCGCAATGTCGATGATGATGTCAGCGATTAATGAACAAATAACTGAATTTCCAGATGTGACAAAAAAACAATTGCAACTTGTTGAAAATATGGTTGTAAATGCTCAATCAGAAATGAGAGCATTGCTCCTTCATTTACGTCCTGTACAATTGGAAGGTAAGAAACTGACAGAAGGTATAGAGGAATTATTAACGGAATTATCGCGAAAACAACATATGAAAATTGAATGGCTTATTGAGCCAATAGAATTAAAAAAAGGTGTAGAAGATCATTTATTCCGTATTGTGCAAGAAGCGCTATCAAACACGTTGCGACACGCGAAGGCAAAGAAAACAGAAGTGCGCCTTCGAAAAATTGATCAATATGCGATTTTAAAAATCATTGATGACGGCGTTGGGTTTGAAGTAGGGGTTAATAAGGCTGGTTCATATGGCCTAAGATCGATGCAAGAGCGTGTTCATGAAATTGGTGGGACACTCAAGGTACTTAGTTTCCCGGCCAAAGGTACACAAATAGAAGTAAAAGTACCGATTATGATTGAGAGAGGAGGAGAAGTATGATAAAAGTATTGCTTGTCGATGATCATGAAATGGTTCGTATGGGTGTATCGGCATATTTATCTACACAGCCAGATATTGAAGTAGTAGGGGAAGCTGAGAATGGAAGAAAAGGATCAGAATTAGCATTGCAATTAAGGCCGGATATTATTTTAATGGACCTTGTTATGGATGAGATGGATGGTGTTGAAGCAACACGTGCTATTATTCAAGAATGGCCAGAAGCAAAAATTGTAGTTGTAACAAGCTTTTTAGATGACGAAAAATTGTATCCTGTTATTGAGGCTGGGGCGACCAGTTACTTATTAAAAACATCAAGAGCAAGTGATATTGCTGATGCTGTACGAGCTACTTATGATGGAGAAACAGTATTAGAGCCGAAAGTTACCGGGAAAATGATGTCCCGTATGCGTCAAAAGAAAGAGCAACCTTTGCATGATGATTTAACGGAAAGAGAGTTTGAGATTTTGTTATTAATCGCAGAAGGAAAAAGTAATCAAGAGATTGCGGACGAGTTATTTATTGCACTGAAAACGGTAAAGACACATGTGAGTAATATATTAAATAAATTGAATGTAAGTGACCGTACTCAGGCGGTTATTTATGCATTTAGGCATCAATTAACGAAGTGATAAAGTGAAACTTTAATCAGTGGGGAGGTTGTTCCTCCCCCACTGATTATCAGCCCTCACCAATCGGGCTTTTATGGGCAGTTAATGCGGGATAAAGTGAAACTTTAATTGGCGGGGAATTCCTCGCTGATTATTGGCTCGATACAATATAGATTTGGCGTTAAAACTATTGAATGTTTTTATTGACGATAAATAATGTAAGCGTTATCATTGAGGTGTTAACAGTACATATAAAGGGGAGAATGTATATGTTAGTTCAAACTATATTCGGAATGGATAAGTCTAAAAAATTAGGGGATTATGTGAACGCATTACAAGCGCTTTGTGAACAATATAATGTTGAAACAGATAAAATTGCGATTATTGAGGCTACAGAGGAATACTATTTATTTTTAGTAAAGCAAGAAGAGCACTATGATGTTGTCAAGGTAGAAACAGTTGATACGAATATTGAATATTATACGAAGGCTTATAAAATAAGCAGTTTTAATCATACTGCGTATCAAATGTAAAAAAACTCCCTTTTGGGAGTTTTTTTTAGGAGGCTTTTACTTCGTGAGATTCGGTTACTAATGGAACTTTTTTCGTACCGCTTAACTTAGCCATTGCAAGACCAATAAGAGCTCCTACTAATGCTGGTATTAGCCAGCCGATTCCTTCATTATATAAAGGGATAAATTCAAAATATGGTGTGATAAATGAAACTGAAATACCACCTTGTTTTAATCCATCAAATACGCTCACTACAGCTGCTCCAATTAAAGCACCTACATAAACAGAGCGATATCCACCGAAGTATTTATGAAGTAATGATAGTAGTACGAGTACAATCGCAATTGGATACACAACAAGTAGAATTGGAACAGAGATTGCGATAATTTTCGTTAAACCTAAGTTGGCAACTAGTAATCCTAATGCGCAAATGATACTCGCGAACGTTTTGTATGAAAATGTAGTCAATAATGTTGAAAAATATTGACTGCACGCAGATACGAGTCCAACGCATGTCGTTAAACAAGCGAGTGTAACGATAAGAGATAATAGGAGCAAACCGTATGGACCGAATAATTGTTGTACGATAACAGTAAGTAGCTGTCCGCCATTTTTTGCATATCCGAGCGAGACGCTAGTTGCCCCAAGCCAGCCGAGTGCACCGTATACAAGTACGAGCCCTGTAGCGGCAATAAGCCCTGCTTTTGCTGTGGCGATGGCAATGGACTTACGATCATTCACACCTTTAGAGCGAATTGCATTTACAACGATAATTCCGAATGCAAGTGCTGAAATAGTGTCCATTGTTAAGTAGCCTTCCATAAAGCCTTTGAAGATTGGAGAAGTTTGATACTCTTGCATTGCTGGTCCTGATTGCCCAAGTGGTGTAAATACACTTTTAACAAACAATAAGAAAATAGAGAGTAATAAAATAGGTGTTAATACATTTCCAATACGATCAACAAGTTTAGATGGATTCAAACTCAGCCAAAATACGATAGTAAAGAAGATGATTGTATATACAAATAGCACTAGGCTGCTAGAGCGGATTGTTTCTGGTAAGAAAGAACTAACACCCATTTCATAAGCGACATTTGCAACACGTGGGATGCCCATAGATGGACCGATAGCAATGTATACAATTACTGTAAAGAAAATTCCGAATAATGGATGAACATGACTTGCAAGTTGCTGCATTCCATTTCCAGATAGAGAAATTGCGATAACAGTTAGTAGTGGTAAGCCAACTCCTGTTAGTAAAAATCCAATCATTGCTGGCCAAAAGTTTTCACCTGCATTTTGGCCAAGCATGGGAGGGAAAATTAAATTACCTGCCCCAAAAAATAAAGAAAATAGCATAAGACCCGTGAAAAAAATATGTTTTTTTGATACAGTGTTCATTGTTTTTCCTCCTTTTTTAAATTCATTTGTAAGAACACAAAAAACTCGTCCCTAAAGAAAGGGACGAGTTATATTTACCCGCGATACCACCCTAATTTACACATGTAGAAATAAATCTATATGTATACGGCTTTGCAACGTACAACATGATACGTGTTCCTTGTAACGGGGGACGGCCGGTAAGAACTTACTGTAACATTCGGTTCTACTTCTCGGAGATGATTTTCGGTTACGCGCTGAACGTTGGCTTTCAGCAAATCGCCAACTCTCTGGGGAACAGTTCTATAACGTACTCGTTCTCGTCAATGAATTTTTATTCAAGTATTCTGACAGTATTGTTGCATGTTTTTTTTAGAAAGTCAATATGTTTTTTGAAAGATATATTTATATACGGAAATATCGAAAGTGATATTCGTTGTTGTAAAGGAAATGATGAATTGTAAAATGGGAGTGAAAATTTGCGGAGAATTGTAAATTTTATAGAGAAAATTGATATTTATAGGAGTGAAGAAGGGATTGTTTGAATTTATAGAGAATAATACAACAATCCACTTGCTGGAAAGAACAAACCAAAAGAGGTGACTGAAATGCTTGCGATGGGAGTATTATTTGGCATTATTGCTATAATTGGTTTTATGTGGTTATATTATTCGCGTTCGTTTAAACAAGCAGAAGTTTTACTCTTTCAAAAAGGTAGTTTGTTGACAAATCAGTCTAGATATTTAGTATGTCCGAAGTGTGGAAGTGCACAGGCCAGAAGTGGAGGATATCAAGAGTGTTGCAAAATTAGATTATGAAAGAAAGGAAGCCTCACATTATTTTGTGAGGCTTCCTTCCTTACAACTTCATGGCGCTCCAAATTGTCCATCGATCTCTTTCAATAATAGGAGAGACGTTTTGTAATGCGGTCTGTATATGTTGTAGAAGTTGAGAAAGTTCATCATCTGTTAACTCATATAGAATGGATCGACCTGTTCGAGGAGATAAATCTTGCAATAATGTTTCTACAGAATCATGTATTTTTCGTATTTCCCATTGTGTTTGTGTGGGAAGTACATGAAGAGAATGTTTTTGTAATTCTGTCTGTATAGTGTTGGTTTTTGGACGTCTTTTTGACTCTATTTCAATAAGTTTTGGAAATAGAGAGAAAAAATATCCGCGAATGTGTTCGGGACTTCCTGGAATTGTACAATCTTCAATTGTTCGATCTTGTAAAATAAGTACACCGTTTTTATTTAATATACGAGAAGCTTCACGTAAAAATGTAGGAATGTCTTGTAAATGATGAATAACTGCACGCGAAATAACTATGTCGAATGTTTCATTAGGGTATGGGATATTATGTGCATCACCGTGGATGAATGAAATGTTTGAAAAGTTGTTACAATTTTCTTTTGCAGCTTGTAATATTTCTTTTGAAAAATCAAGTCCCACAACATTATTGGCTCCCATAAGAGCGAGTTCTTTCGTATAAATCCCACCACCACAGCCGATATCAATTATTTGCTTGTTTTGTATTTCTGTAATGTTTTTTACCATTTCAGCCCAAGAAATATGAGCGTTTCTTGTTGCATATGTGTACTTATTATTTTCATCATGAAAATTAATGGACATGATAAAGACCTCCTTTCAATGATTAGTATAGCGTATTTAATAGGATGTCACGTTTTTGTTTTATGTATGAAGATTATAAGGATTTCTTATCGTAAGAGGAGGATTAATTTGAAAGGGAAATATGTATTGGTGTTGTTGTTTGTTATGTTACTAGCAGCTTGTGGTCAAGTTGAGCCGAAAAAAGAAACAAAAAAAGTAGAAGAGACGGTGAATGAAGTGAAAGAAACAATAGGGGTAACCGTTATACAAAAAAAACATAAAGAGAAAAAGTTGCAGGAATCAGAAGCGAAGTTAGTAATAGACATTTTGAATAAAGCTGAGAAACAAGAAATAACAGGAAGCTTCGGTGAACCTGAATATGAAATACAAATTAGTAGAGATGGGAAAAAAGAAACTTATTATGCATGGTTAAGGGGAGAAGATAGACGAGGATGGGTGCAATATAAGAAAGCTATGTATATGTTGAATGAAAAAGATACGGAAAAGCTTTTGGATATATTTCCAAATGTCTCAGAACAAAAAGAAGATGAGATGCAGGTAAGCCCTTTAACGGAAGTAACAAAAAAAGATTTGCAGATTACCGCGTTTCATATTAAAACAGGCGATCAAAACGTGAATTATACGGTACGGTATACGATTTCACAATCACTATACAATAAGTTAGTGAAGGAGCAAGAATATTATTTGCAACTCAATTTTCCAGAAAAAGTTCAAAAATTAATTGGAGCAAAAGAGAGTGAAATGATTTTAGGTGAAAAAGTAAAGGAAGGGTATAAGCAATATGAATTACATGCTACTGTTCCGATAAAAAGCGCTTCAGAATCACAATTAAAATCATTAGAAACATATTACGAAAGTTATGATTTGAAAATATTAAACAGTAAAAAAGAAAAAATAGGTGTGTTTCAAAATATAATTCAGATTGTTAAAGATTATGGTGAAAAAATGAATTTTCAAAGATAAAGTAAGACTTTAATTAGCCCTTACGGATTGGAATGAATATAAACTCGTCAAATCTATATGACCTTTCCTAGGAAATGATAATAGAGAGGGGAAAGCACCCCTCTCTATTACTTTGCTTTTGCAGATGGCTCATTCATTGATTTTCGTGTAATAAGAAAAGAAATCATAAGAGCGGAAAGGATGACAAGGGCAATAAATACGTGATTGGGCAACAAATCTAATAATAATACGTAACTAACGGTATAAAAAATAAGAGTTGAAGCTAAAAACGATAGAGCACCTATTATAAGAGATTGTAAATTCATTTTTGTACACCTCCTTTTATTTATATTTTTGGCTGAAAATGGATTATATAAACATTATTTCTAACAATAGAAAAAAATATGTCATAATAGAGAAAAGAACAAGCTTTAATGAATGAATATGATTCATTAATGAGAGATAAAGGAGAGGAATATGAAAAATAATAAAAAAGCATTATGGGGAATTATTGTTGCGATAGGTCTATTTTTACTGTCTAAGTTAAAGTGGATATTTGCAATTTTTAAATTAGCAAAGTTTTCAACGGTATTTAGTATGTTTCTATCGCTTGGCGCATACGCAGTTCTATATGGTTGGAAATTTGGAGTGGCGCTCATTTATTTGTTGTTTGTTCATGAAATGGGCCATTTATGGGCTGCGAAAAGAAAGGGGATCCCAACATCGCCAGCAATCTTTATTCCATTTATGGGGGCCCTTATTGGAATGAAAGAGATGCCGAAAAATGCGAAAGATGAAGCTTACATTGCCTATATGGGTCCGTTTTTCGGACTTCTGTCATTTTTACCAGCGATACCGCTTTATATAATGACGAAAGAGCCATTTTGGGCGCTTGTTATTTTGCTTGGAAGTATGATTAATTTCTTTAATTTAATTCCCGTTTCGCCGCTAGATGGTGGGCGAATTATTTCAGTTGTCAGTACTAAAATTTGGGGAGCAGGCCTTATTTTATTACTTGGCTATTCAATTTACTTTAAAAGTATTTTGGGAGGATTTATTGTTATTATCGGTTGTATGGAGTTATATAGAGTAATAAAGAGAGATGAGCCGATTAAGGAATTAGGGCATAAAATTGATGGGATGAAAGAATATGTTACTAGGCTTGAAGAGGAATTAAAAGAAACGGGTGCTGTACATCGGACTATATACGTGATGCATCATGAGATGAATGCATTAAGACAAAGAGAACGGGAAAAAGAGTTACAAATAGGTGAACTTCAAAAAATGGAAGTGTTAGAGTATCTTTTACCGAAGTTCGAACCGTTAGATTATGTTCCATATGAAGATGAAAAAGATGAGTATACAATTCACATAAGGGAAGCATTTGAAGCGTCAGAAAGAAAATTAAATGAATGGAAAACAGAAAAGGAACAACAAGAAAACTATTATAAAGTGGATGCGAAAACGAAATGGACAGTATTTGCTTGTTATATCGGATTAATGGCTATACTCGGTTACACAGCTTATGAAGGATATATTGTTTTACAAGAACATTTGCCAACGAGAAATGTATAGAAAAATATTGTCGAAATGATAGGAAGAATTTATACAGGAATTATATTTCTACGAGAGAAAGTTACAAGTATAGTCATACATTGTAATATTTTTAGTAGAGAAGGAGTTCTGTATATGAAGAAATTGTTAAGTGTATTCGGGATTATTATCGTGATGATCATTGCAAGCTATAGTCTTATGAAAGTGCTGTTACATTATGCGAATAAGCCTGCTGAGGTAAATACAATAGCTCAAATAGAAGATGTGCAAGAAGAGACAAAAGTGCTAAATTTTATTCGAATGACACATGAAAGCTATAATAATTTCTTAAATTACGGTAAAGCAGAGAATTATACAGACGGGGATTGGAATCAATTTAAGCAATGGTTTCAACAACAAGAATTATCGTTAAAAAATATACATACAGAAATAAAGAATGAAAAAATAAAACGTGATGTAAATAGAAGCTATGAAATTGTAAAAAAAGGTGTGGAACTTCAAAATATTGAGTATGTAGTGTATGCCCACCGTGTATATCATGACTTGGATATTATCGTAAATAAATATAGAGGTGAAACGAATATCTGGGGATATACGGAGTTTGGCGATGGGAAAGATATAAAAGTAATTGAACAAGCTATACAAACAAAATAATAAGCTAGCTAGAATTCTAGTTAGCTTATTTTCTTTTGTAAATACAATGTTCATATATTATTCACAAAAACACCGTGTTAATAGTGATTAAAATCACAATCTGCATTATAAGATTCAGTTAAACTAAAAACAGTTAAGGAAATAGAGGAGTGGGATACAATGTTAAGTGCAAAAACAATTGAAATCGTAAAGTCAACAGTACCATTATTACAAGAAAAAGGCGTTGAAATTACAACGAGATTTTATGAAATTTTATTTTCGGAACATCCGGAGTTATTGAATATTTTCAACCATACAAATCAGAAAAAGGGAAGACAACAACAAGCGTTAGCGAATGCTGTTTATGCAGCTGCAACGTACATTGATAATTTAGAAGCTATTATTCCAGTTGTAAAACAAATTGGTCATAAGCATAGAAGTTTAGGTATTAAAGCAGAGCATTACCCGATTGTAGGTACATGTTTACTACGTGCCATTAAAGAGATCGCAGGTGCACCTGATGAAGTTTTAAATGCATGGGGAGAAGCATATGGTGTCATTGCTGATGCATTCATTAGCATTGAAGCAGAGATGTATGAAGAAGCTGCACATAAAGAAGGTGGATGGAAAGACTTCCGCAACTTTGTGATTGTTAAAAAAGTGAAGGAAAGCGATGTTATTACGTCATTTTATTTGAAACCTGAAGATGGAGGGAAAGTTTCTTCATTCATCCCAGGTCAATATGTAACGATTCAAATCAATATTGAAGGTGAGACATATACACATAATCGTCAATATAGTTTATCCGATGCTCCTGGGAAAGAATATTATCGTATTAGTGTAAAAAAAGAAAAAGGTGTAGATACACCAGACGGTAAAGTGTCTAATTACTTACATGAACATGTAAAAGAAGGAGATGTTTTACCAGTAAGTGCACCAGCGGGAGATTTCGTGTTAAATATGGATTCAACATTACCAGTTGTACTAATTAGTGGTGGAGTAGGGATTACACCGATGATGAGTATGTTAAATACGTTAATTGAACAAGATTCAAAACGTAATGTATATTTTGTTCATGCAGCAATAAATAGTAATACACATGCAATGAAAGAACACGTTAAGACAGTAGAAAATGAATATGAACAAGTTAAAGCATATACTTGTTATTCTGCACCGACTGAAAAAGATTTAGAAATGAAGAACTTTGATAAAGAAGGTTTCATTGAAAGTGAATGGTTAAAAACTATTATTCCGACAACTGAAGCAGAGTTTTATTTCTGTGGTCCAGTAGCATTTATGAAGCATATAAATGCTGCACTAACTGATTTAAGTGTGAAACAAGAGCATATTCATTATGAATTTTTCGGCCCAGCAACAAGCTTACAATAAGCAAAAAAACGAGGTATTTATTTTACCTCGTTTTTTATTTGTTCTCGTAATAAACGGTTTACTGTTTCACGACGTATACCTATCAGTTGACCAATTTCGGTTTGTGTTAATATTTCATATATAGGAATGTCACCTAAATATAGGGTGAACCATTCTTGTAAACGATGAAGACGTTCTTTCGGAGAGACGGTTGTCAATTGATCAATTCGTTGTTGCATCATTCTTAATTTAGATTGCAATTGCATAGCGATGTTAGCATACGATTCGGGATTTGCTTGAAGTCTCTCGTACCATTCACTACTAGTGATCGGTTCCACTTCTGTTTTTATTAAAGCGATAGCTGTACCGTGATATTCTTTCGGTGAAATTAAAGAATGATGAGGTATCGTTTCACCTGGAACGATAATGTTGAATAAAAATGGTGTTCCGTCTTCTTCTAGCCGAACTACTTTTAATAAGCCTGTTTTTATAAAGTATAAAGGACCGTCCTCGCCTTGACGGAATAGTACATCTCCTTTGTGTAGAATCAATGTTAGCCCCCCATTAATATGTTTCTATTTCTTCTATTTTAGCGTATATGTATATAGACAATATGCTATTTCAACAGCAATTTCATTGACGAAATGTATGCTATTACAGTAGTATACTATTTAGTGTGTAATAGTACTAGCAATGAATACGCTGTAGGGGGTTTAGTATATTGTTAGATGCGATGAGAATGACGGATATGAGAATTCCGGCGAATGCTATCATTCATGTAGAAGAGATGAAAGGTGGAGTCGTTTTATCCGTTGAAGTAGACGGCCAAATTATTTATACGATGGCTTATGATGAAGAAACAGATAGCTATGCTGAATTATATGATCGAAACGATAAGAGGGCGTGCCAAGTACATGAAGACTTCATGGGGTGGTCACTTCTTCATTAAAAAAGATGTCAATATGACATCTTTTTTTATTAAATCGATAGAATATACAAAGAAATGAAATATAAGGATAAAATTTGTAATAATTGATTTTGCATTGTTAGCACTCTGTAACTGCAAGTGAACTATTTTTTCGCTATCATAAAGATAACAGTCGCAGTTATAGGAGTGGTCAACTTGAAGAAAGTACATATTTCAAATTATATGTTATTATGTGTTTGTTTAATTTTATTTGTTCTCCTCGGAGGATTTTTATATTCATGTGTATAAGAAAAACGCATTCTAAAAAGAATACGTTATAAAAGGGAAATAATGATTAATCTAGTTCCAAGAATAATCAACGTAATACGTAATAAATTAATTACGGCGTTACCACTTAGTTTTGTATTAATGTAAGCCCCGATTTTTCCGCCAATCCATGCACCCGGAATCAGGATTAATGCATAAATCCAGCTGACATTTCCAAGTGAGATGTGAGTTGCAGAACTTACAATTGCTGATAGAAATACGATGAACATTGAAGTTGCTACTGCAATATGTGCTGGGAATGCAAAAAGAAGCATCATTGCTGGAACAAGTAAGGCACCGCCACCAATTCCAAATAATCCAGATATAAACCCAACTATAAAGGCGATAAAGATAGCAAGAAACGGTGGGAATTGGTAGTGTACAGTATTTCCATCATTATCTGTAAAAGAACGCTTAATTACAGACGTATTTGAGAGGGAAAGAGGTTTTAATTTGTCTCGAAGCATAAGTAGAATTGAGACGAATATAAGGAAAATCCCAAAGTATAAAGAAAATGTGTCTTGGTTTAAAAATTTATTTGCCCATGATCCGATAATACCACCAGGGCCGCTTCCGATAAATAAAATAAGTCCACTTTTATAATCTACTCGCTTATGCTTCATGTAAGTAAGGGTGGAAGATAGTCCTGTGAAAACGACTGTTACCATAGAAGTCCCTACTGCAAGTTGTGGTGATAAACTGTGTAATCCAATTAATAACGGAACAATAATAATTCCGCCTCCAAGCCCAACTAGGCTGCCGACTGTTCCGGCGATTAGTCCGATGAAAAGTAACATGATGTATTCCAAAATTGCCAACTCCTCTAAATAACTTATCCACCAATTATTATACACGCTTTTTAATGAGAAATAGGCTTGTTCACAAAAAAGTCGTCTTCCTAGAAAAATAAGGAAGACGACTTTTGATTAGAAAACAAAATGTAATAGGTAGTAAAACAGAGCAGCTAAAGAAGCTGAAATAGGAAGTGTAATAACCCATGTAATTAACATGCGTTTTGCAGTTCCCCATTTTACCCCTTTCACACGGTGAGAAGCACCAACCCCTAAAATAGAAGAAGAGATAACGTGCGTCGTACTAACCGGTAAGTGAATGAATGTTGCACCGAAAATAACAAGTGATGATGATAAATCGGCAGCTACACCATTTACAGGACGAATTTTCATAATTTGTCCACCGACAGTTTTAATAATTTTCCATCCGCCGACAGAAGTACCAAGCCCCATTGCGATAGCACAAGATAATTGTACCCAGAATGGGATATCGCTAGAAGTATGATAGTTATTAGCCATAAGAGCCATCGTAATGATTCCCATTGCTTTTTGTGCATCATTCGTACCGTGTGTGTAGGCTTGTAATGCTGCAGTGAAAATCTGGAATATACGGAAGTTCTTATTCGTTTTTGTTAAGTTAAAGTTTTTAAATACTACTTTAAAAATACTGTATACGGTATAACCAATAACGAAAGCGATAATCGGTGAAATGATTAAAGCTTCAATAATTTTAATAAATCCTTTAAGATTTAGCGAGCTAATCCCAGCGGCCGCAATTGCTGCACCTGCGATTGAGCCGATAATTGCATGCGAAGAACTACTTGGAATACCGTAGTACCAAGTAATTAAGTTCCAAGCTATCGCCGCAAGCAAAGCAGCTAAAATTACAAGAGAACCATTTTGTAAGGCGAATGGATCAACGATATCTTTTGTAATCGTTTTTGCTACACCTGTAAATGTCATTGCGCCCAAAAAGTTCATAATAGCCGCCATAATAATGGCATGTCTAGGCTTTAGAGCTTTCGTTGAAACAGCCGTTGCAATAGCGTTTGCTGTATCGTGAAATCCATTGATAAAGTCAAAAGCTAAAGCGCAAATGACTACTAAAACGGTCAGTATCAAGAGTGTATCCATGATCAAACTCCTTACGCGTTCTTCATAATAATTGTTTCTAATACGTTTGCAACGCTTTGACAGCTATCAGCTACTTCTTCAAGCTCTTCGTAAATCTCTTTAAATTGAATAATCTTAATCGGATCTTTTTCACGAGAGAATAAGTTCTTAATCGCATGACGGCGAATATCATCACACTGTGATTCATAATCCTTAATCTTAATCGCATTTGTACGAATGTCGACTAATTTTTTGTTAGACATTAATTCAACAGAGTTTGCAATCTCAATCGCACATTGATTAATTGCTTCTACGAATTTAATCATGTATTCATCTGCTTCTGTAATAGAATACATTTCGAACAGACCAGCACTGTGATCTAATCCGTCTAATACATCATCCATACTCATTGCAAGTTGTAGGATGTCCTCACGTTCAATCGGAGTGATAAACGCTTTGTTTAACTCCATAATGATTTCGTGAATAAATGAGTCACCTTTTGACTCATACTCTTTCATGCGCATAGAAAACTCTTTTAAATCGCTAGCATTTTTAATTTTATACTCCACGAAAAACTGCGCGCCTTCTTTTAAATTTTCGGAAACATTCATTAACATTTCAGAAAATTTATCTTTTTTTGATTTAAAGACCATTATTGTTACCCCCACAAAAGTAATATATGTAAAATATATTGGCTAATCAATTCTAACAAAAAACTGTCGTTTTTTAAAACATTTTATCGAAAAGTTTACAAAAACTTAAC
>NZ_JBEUTW010000106.1:0-1400 GCF_040492675.1 Bacillus sp. AP50 | reverse complement strand
ATATTAATAATATAGAAAACATTTGTAAGATTGGAATTTTAATATAGGTTTATAAAAATAATGAAAGTGTGTCTTCTATTTCGTGTAAATCTCATTAGCTTGTTGAAATTTGCAACGTAGGAAGGGTTTGAAGGATGAGAAAGATTATTAGCGTTTTAGTTATTTTCTTTATGACAGGAAGCATCTTTGCTGGGGGAGCTGTTCATGCGAAAGCAGAAGGAAAGCATGAATGGAATACGAATAAGTTTTTAAATATTGCACATCGCGGAGCAAGTGGACATGCACCTGAGCATACTTTTGCTTCTTATGATCTAGTGAAAAAAATGAAAGCGGATTATTTAGAGTTAGATATTCAATTAACAAAGGATGGCCAATTAATTGCAATGCATGATACAGCAGTTGATCGCACTACAAATGGAACAGGCGAAGTACGAGATAAAACGTTAAGCGAAATAAAGAGTTTAGATGCTGGATCATGGTTTAATAAAGCGTATCCAGAAAAGGCTAAGCAAGAGTATGTTGGGCAAAAGGTTCCAACTCTTGAAGAAATCTTCCAAAAGTATGGAAGAAGTATGAAGTATTATATTGAAACAAAATCACCAGATGTGTATCCAGGAATGGAAGAGAAATTGTTGGCGTTGTTACAAAAATATAATTTAGTAGGCCAAAACATGTCTTCTAGCCGTGTTATGATTCAATCATTTAGTAAAGATAGTTTGAAAAAGATTCATAGTATGAATGAAAATATTCCGTTAGTTCAATTGCTTTGGTATTATCCAAATGAAAACAATGAAATTGTTGAATGGTCTGGTATTACACATGAACCGAAAAGTGTAACAAATGATGATTTTCAAGAAATTAAAAAGTATGCAGCTGGTATTGGACCAAACTTACGTAATGATAACGGAGAACTAATTATTGATGAGTCATATATGAAAATGGCTAGGAAAAATGGACTGTTAATTCACCCTTATACAATTAATGAGAAACCCGATATGAGACTGTTAATCAAATGGGGTGCTACAGGAATGTTTACAAATTATCCGGATCGATTACATAGTGTATTAAAGGAAAAATAAGTGGAAAAGGGTATACCAGTGTTTTAGGTATACCCTTTTTAATTTAACTCCCCGATAAACGTAATCTCTTTTTCATAGCATTCATCTGCATCATAAATAATTTCTTGAAAGTGAAGCGTTTTGAAGGAATGACAAACTGAAATTTCCCATGTCTCCCAAAAATCAATTTCATTTGAAAGAAGAATCCATTTTTGAAATTCACTATCTCTATTAAAGAAATTATGAAAGTAGTCCTCATTTTTAAATATAATGATTTGCGAATCCCATAAATTATTTATAGAAATCAAAACAACAACTCGATATGTATGTGTATCCCTAGGT
>NZ_JBEUTW010000105.1:0-17663 GCF_040492675.1 Bacillus sp. AP50 | reverse complement strand
GTTTTATACATTTATATGATAGCTTCCCACGCAAGATTATACAACATGTATCGACAAATATGTTGATATTTTTTTGGTTTTTTATAAAAAAATCAATGTTCCCGGGAATGTATGGGCATTCAATATGACATACTTTTTCATTATTTTTATTTTAAAAAGAAAGGGAATTATCTGTATATTTATACAAATTTCTTCTATACTTACTTTTTTTAATACGTTTTTAAAAACACAAAAAGCATCTAACTTCGATGCTTTTCAAATAAGTTAAACAATCCGTTTCCGAATCGAACTTGAAATCCAATCAATTATAATTACCATTAAAATGATACCTAATAAAATAATCCCAACACGAGACCAATTCCGTGAACTCAGCGCAAAAATTAAAGGTGTACCAATCCCTCCTGCTCCAATAACCCCTAAAATCGCAGCGGATCGTACATTAATTTCAAATCTGTATAACGTATACGATAGAAAATCCGGTAACACTTGTGGTAACACTGCATACCAAAGTATTTGAAAACGGTTTGCTCCTGTTGCTAGTAACGCTTCCGTCGGTCCTTTATCTATGTTTTCAATTCCTTCTGAATATAGTTTCCCTAACATTCCAATAGAATGTAATCCTAAGGCCAATACTCCTGCAAAAGAGCCTGGACCAACAGCTTTTATAAATAAAAGAGCCATAACTAATTCAGGAAACGTACGAACAAAACTAAGTACAAATTTCCCAGATCCTGAAGTTAATTTTCCACTACTCATATTCGTTGCCGCCCAAAAGGCAAACGGAACAGATAAAAATGCAGAAATAAATGTACCTAATATTGCAATTGCCAACGTATCAATTAATCCATGTAATAAATCTTCACCATCTGGCAAAGATACATACGACCAGTCTGGATTCAATATCCCTGTCATAATTGCTTTCGTGATTTCACCTGCTGTGTCCTTTATCCCCTCTAATGGTACTCCTGAAAAGGCCCATACATATACAACTGTAAGTGCTATTAAAATAATCCAGCGATATATACTCGGTTTCTTCGGTTTTGGCACAATCATCGTCGTTCTATTCATTATAGTTTCTCCCGTAACAATGTACTAATGTAGTCAATTAACAAAACAACAATAAGGGTATAAATAATTATAGAAGCAGTTTGTTTATATTGTAAAAATCCAAGTGTACGATCATAATATAGTCCAATACCACCTGCTCCTACTAAACCTAAAACAGCTGCTGCACGTACGTTCACCTCAAATGTATAAAGAACATAGGAGACAAAATGTGCTTTCACTTGCGGAATTACCCCATAAACAATCCATTGTACCTTAGTAGCCCCTACAGCTGTCATCGCTTCTAGTGGGCCAGGGTCAATTGATTCAATTGATTCATACAACAATTTCGCTACAAGTCCAATTGAAAAAAAAGTAAGAGCCAAAATACCTGGAAGTGGCCCAATTCCAAAAATCGCTACGAAAATAGCCGCCAATAATAAATCTGGTATTGTTCGTATAAAATTTAAAATCATTCGAGCTAGACTGTATAAAAATGTGTTAGTAAACACATTACTTGCTGCAAACAATGCAAGTGGAATAGCTAAAATCGCTCCTAAGGTCGTCCCAATAATCGCCATACGTATTGTATCTAACATCGCTGTTGTAATAACTTGAAAATAACTCCAATCAGGTGGCACCATTTCTTTCAATAGATCTACCATATTTGGAAAACCGCCTACCAGTTTTGAAAATGATGCATCTACTTGTACACTACTACTCCACAGCATTAAAATAACTAAAATAAACGTTAACATATGTTTCAATTTACTCGGCGGCTTCGGTATTTCATTTGAATATATCGTCACCTCATTCATTTTACTGCCACCTCTAATAATTCGCTTTTCTGAGCAACGTCCCCATAAATTTCAGCGAATTTTTCATCCGTTGCTTCTTCTACTAAACCGTCAAAAACAATTTCTCCTGCATGTAATCCGATAATGCGTGTCGCATATTGTCTAGCCAAATCAATAGAATGTAAATTTACAATTGTCGTGATTCCAAAATCTTCATTAATTTTTTTCAAATCATCTAGCACTTGCTTTGTCGTAAGTGGATCTAACGATGCAACAGGCTCATCTGCCAATATGATTTTTGCTTCTTGCGCCAATGCTCTAGCTATCGATACACGTTGCTGTTGTCCTCCTGATAATTCATCAGCACGTGCATATGCTTTTTCTAAAATATTCACTCTTTTTAACGCTTGAAATGCGAGCTCCACATCTTCTTTCGGAAACAAACCTAACGTTGTACGTAATGTGGAATGATATCCAACACGACCAGCTAATACATTTTTTAATACTGTTGATCGCTTTACAAGGTTAAAACTTTGGAAGATCATACCGATATCCCGGCGCATACGCCTTAATCCTTTTCCTTTCGCAGCAGTAATAGACTCACCTTCAATAATGATTTCTCCTTCGGTAATCTCATGAAGACGATTTACGGATCTGAGAAGTGTAGATTTTCCAGCTCCAGACAGCCCTACCATTACAACAAACTCACCTTTTTGAATTTTCAAGTTTATATTATTCAATCCTTTTGTACCGTTTGGATACACTTTGGAGACATTTCGAAACTCTATCACACATCTTACCTACCTTCTATGTATTCAAAACGGCAAACTAACTGAAAACATCCCCTTTCAGCTAGCTGCCATTTCCATATGTATTATTGCGTTTTTACTTTCTTCCCATATTCACGAACGATATCAAATTTACTATCATCAGATTTAACATATCCTTCATGTGAATATACTTCTTTAATGATTTTACGGCCTTCCTCATTCTTTCCAATTTCAATGAAAGCATCTTGTAATTTCTTGCTCCACTCTGCATCTAAATCAGATCGTACAGAAATTGTATCGTTCGGAATTTTCTCAGTAAATTTCACTATTTTCGTTTGATCAAATATATTCGGATAATCTTTTTTTACAATATTACGAGCATCTTGGAATACAACAGCCGCATCTACGTCACCATTTAAAAGAGCAATAAGCGACTGATCGTGACCTTTTAATGTAACAGGTTTCACATCTTTTAACGGATCAATTCCCTCTTTTAATAGAACAGCTGCAGGCCACACATATCCCGCTGATGACGTTACATCTTGATAGCCAATTTTTTTACCTTTTAAATCTTTTACACTATTAATATTTGAATCTTTCTTAACAACAAACTCAGATTTATAATAATCTACTAAATCTTTTGTAGGGGCTCCTGTTTCATCCTCTACTCCAAAACGTTGTGCTTGTAAAATTACATTTGCAGCCTTCTTTTCATGTGCTAATACGTACGCTGTCGGCGGTAAAAATCCTACATCTACTTGTTTAGATGCCATCGCTTCTACAATTGTATTGTAGTTCGTTGAAATACTAACTTTTACTGGAATATTTAACTTATCACTTAATAGCTTCTCAAGCGGTTTTGCCTTCGCCTCTAACGTATCTGCATTTTGAGAAGGAACAAATTGAACATTTAAAGTCTTCGGTACATACCCTTTTTTCGTATCTTCATTTTTACTTGCGCTTGATTCCTTCGTTCCACAGCCACTTAATAATCCCGCTGCTAGTACAACTGTTGTGCTCATTGCAAAAACTTTTTTCAACATATTAATGCCTCCATTTTTCATTGTTATAAAATAACCTTTCATAAACATGAAGAAATATATCACATATTTTTACAAATAATTGATTATTTACAGAATCTTTACACATTCTATACACTCACATTAAAATTCTCTTCACATATTTGATATGATGAATTGGAAGATAACAATAGAAAAGGTGAGTCATATTGGAACAAAATCAAACTGTAACTTTAAACATCTTATTAACAAGCGATATACATGGCACTGTTTATCCTATTCACTACCAAGATAACTCCCCAGCAGAACTTGGTTTAGCTAAAATTTCTACTCTTATAAAAAAAGAACGTTCCCAAAATACAAACGTTCTTTTAATTGATAATGGCGACTTTATTCAAGGAACACCATTTACTTATCATTATGTTACATACGAAAAAAACAAAAAAAACCCAATGTCCTTATTAGCGAATTACTTACAGTATGACGCTGCAATTATCGGCAATCATGAATTTAATTACGGGATGGATATATTAAATAATGCTGTGACTACTGCGAACTTCCCGTACCTATCAGCAAACATTTTAGATAAAAACATAAAGAAACCTTATTTCGGAAAACCTTATATAATCAAACAGATTGAATCCAATATAAAAATTGCTATTTTAGGGGTAACAACACATTACATACCAAATTGGGAACAGTCCCATCACATTAAAGATTTACTATTTGAAGATGCATTAAAGACTACAAAAGAATGGGTTTCTTATATTCGCGAACATGAGAAACCAGATTTACTAGTCGTAGCGTATCACGGGGGAGTTGAACGAGATTTACAAACCGGGGTACCGACTGAAGTGTTAACCGGAGAAAACCAAGGATATGCAATGTGCCATGAAATTGAAGGCATAGATATCTTATTAACAGGCCACCAACACCGGGAAATTTCTCACACAATGGCTAACGGTGTAACAATTTTACAGACCGGATGCAATGGACACTCAGTTGGAAAAGTAAAAGTAACATTCGAAAAAACGAAACATAAATGGGTGAAAAAAGAGAGTTCTTCTGAATTATTATCTGTACAAGGATTTGAGGCGGACCAAGATGTACTTTCATTGGTAGCCGATTACGAAAAGAAAACACAAAAGTGGCTTGATCAACCTATTGGAATCATTCAAGGGGACATGCAAATTTCAGATGCTATGCAAACTCGTTTGCATGATCATCCTTTTATAGAATTCATAAATAAAATACAGATGAATATAGCTAATGTATCAATTTCTTGTACAAGTTTGTTCCATAATACATCTCCAGGTTTCCCGGAACATGTAACAATGCGTGATATCGTTTCTAATTATATTTATCCAAACACATTAAAAGTAATTAAAATAACTGGAGCAGATATAAAAAATGCTCTTGAACTCTCTGCTTCTTATTTCACATTAAAAACAGATGGATCAATCACCGTAAGTCCTACCTACATAGAACCAAAGCCACAACATTATAATTATGATATGTGGGAAGGGATTTCATACGTATTAAACATTTCAAAACCAATTGGTGAAAGAGTAGAATCTTTACAGCATAACAGTGCTCCTCTTAATATGAATGAAGAATATGACGTTGTAATGAATAATTATCGTGCAAGTGGCGGGGGAAATTTCTTTATGTTTCAAAACAAACCAGTAGTAAAAGATATACCCACAGATATGTCTGAACTTATCGCTAATTATATATTGGAACATAAAACGATAGAAGCAACAGTTAATAACAACTGGAAAGTTATTAAATAACGATTTTTTACAAATAAAAAAGATGGGCTTCGCCCATCTTTTAATTTAATTTTGCATTATCTTGCTTTTTTAAAGCTTTTAATTTCGTCGGTGTAACATCTGTACCTTCTTCGTTAACAACTTTAATACCTTTAAGTTCGTTTAACATATTTTGACGAAATCCTTTTAAATATTGTTCACGTAGCGATTGACGCTCACGTTGCTCTTCTTCAGTTAAACCTTCAGCTTTTGCTTTTTTCGCTAAGAAGTTAATGCGTTCAACGAGTTCGTGATTAATCATCTCGAATCCCCCTTCTAATCAAAACTGATTATTATCATACAATAGTTACTCTTCTTTATCAAGCAATTGCTTCGTATACTCTACATATCTACGATGTACAGTCGCCTTTGAAACATTATGACCAAATCCACGTAATGTTGCTGCAATTTCTTCAAACGTGAGTTCACTTTTTCGCAAACGTACAATTTCCTCAATTGGCACTTCTTTTTTCTCTCTTCCTACACTTAAATGACGATTTTTTAAATTTTTTTCTGGACGATAACCTTTTTCTACTGCACGTTGCATACCTCGTTTAATTTTCATATTATGAATCTTTCTTTGATATTCTTCAACAATACCAATAATATCTAATACCATCGAATCAGAATCCGACAATTGTAATTCACCATTATGTGTATGCGTATATACTTTTATGCCTTCTTTATGTAAACAATGCATTAACGCGATCTTCGCATTTCCTCTACCAAGACGCGTTTCATCTTGTATAAGTAACACATCAATTTGTTCGTCTCGAATTGTATCCAACACCTCTAATATACCGTCACGTTCAATTGTATATCCACTAGCCTGCTCTTCAATCACCTTAGTAACATTCATTTGATAGCGCTCAGCTAAATGCAATAATTCATCTTTTTGACGTAATAATGATGTTTCTTGCGCTTCTTTCGTTGTACTCACACGTGCATAAATAATCGCATTCATTTTGAACCCCTCTTTCTCCCTATTATTTCCCTATAGTGTAACATAAATCCGCCATTTGTTCGAACTTATGTTTGTAGAATGTTTTTTCACATGTTATACTTATTAATAAGAAAAATGAAAGAAAACGAGGTGTTAGAAAACATGGAAAAGTTAACGAAACGCCAGCAAGACATTCTCGACTTTATTAAGCTAAAAGTACAAGAAAAAGGATATCCACCTTCCGTACGTGAAATTGGTCAAGCAGTCGGCCTCGCTTCTAGTTCTACAGTGCACGGACATTTATCACGATTAGAAGAAAAAGGATACATTCGACGCGATCCAACAAAACCACGTGCCATTGAAATTTTAGGTGAAGACCGAATGGATACGGAAACACAATCTGTTATTCAAGTTCCAATTGTCGGAAAAGTTACTGCTGGTTTACCAATTACAGCGGTCGAAAGCGTAGAGGAACATTTCCCACTTCCAGCTAGTATTGTTGCTGGAGCAGACCAAGTGTTCATGTTACGTATTTCTGGAGATAGTATGATTGAAGCTGGTATTTTCGATGGAGATTTAGTTGTTGTTCGCCAACAACAGTCTGCATATAATGGTGAAATTGTAGTCGCTTTAACAGAAGATAATGAAGCAACTGTTAAACGTTTCTATAAAGAAAAAGACCATTTCCGTCTACAACCAGAAAATTCTTCATTAGAACCTATCATTTTAAAACAAGTGTCAGTTATCGGGAAAGTAATTGGCGTATATCGTGATTTACATTAAAAATAAAAAAAAGAAGATAATTACCTTATTTATATAACGGTAATTATCTTCTTTTTTTGTATTTTGATAGATTTCCATGCATTCTATTTCTTATTAACGAGTTTTAATCGTCACATCTCCAGCAGCCGTTTTACCACTAATCTTTTTACTACCATTTCCAATTGTTACGTTTTTATTTTCTTCATTAAAAATTGTTACATCTCCGGCAGCACTTTGCCCAGTAATTACCGCATCTTGTGGTTTTTCCGATAAAGTAATATCTATATCTCCCGCAGTTGAACTTGCTTCTAGATTATACTTAGAATCATGATCTTGAATATTTATTTCCCCACTTGTTGTTTTTGCGGTCACTTTCCCTAATACCTTCTTAAAATCCACCTCACCAGCTTTTGTCGATCCCTCCACATTCTTAGCCGTTATTTGTTTCAACTCTACTTCTCCAGCAAGTGTTCTAACACTTACGCTATCACTTTTCACATCACTCATTTCGATTTGTCCAGCAGATGAATTTACTTTTACATCTTGGTAAGAGCGTTCGGGCACAAGGAGAGTCAATTTAGACGTTTGAAACCTAAAATCGTAAAAAGAAAAATCAAATGAAGCACCTTTTTCTCTTTCCCCAATAACTTTTAATGTGTCACCATCTTCTGCGATACGAATCTCTTGTTTACGTACATCTCCTGATTGCTTGATATAAAAAGAAGAGTCAGGAGATTTTTGGACAATAATATCCCCGGCATCTAACTTAACTTCTATATTTTTTAATGTTTCGTTTTTAATTACATTTTCTTTATCGCCTTTTTTAGCAGTTTGTACTGCTTTTTCATATGTTTGGGAAATTCCTATTACTCCAATAATGATACAAGCAATAGCGATTAAAAATAGTTTTTTCATCATTTACTCTCCTTTTATCATTTTGAAGTTCCATATTACATATCGTACACACAATCTCTTAAACCACTTTGTACTATAAAAAGCGATAATACATAACAATAAACCTACTCCAACAAACGTTATACTAACGAAAAGATCCAACCATATAAAAGTACCCATAAATACTTTTCCAATAACGAAAAATGGTGTTACTACACTAGCAATACCACCGATCCAAAAAGAAAATATAAAAGCAATAATTGCGACTAACGGTCCTAACACAATAATAAAATTAAACAAACTAAGTCCAATCGCTGCCATAACAGCTCTTGTCACATTTGAAGTCGATGGATTTTTTTTCATTTCATCGAAGCGATACATCGCAAGTAATTCTTTCGCTATTACTTTCGGAGAACCAAGGCCTTGTATTATTTCTGATTCAGTTTTCCCCTCTTCTAGTCCAAAATGAAAGTGCTCTTCATAATCCAATAAAATATCTTGCCTCTCTTCCTCTGGTAACTTTCTAAGATAACTTGATAATTCTTTAAGAAACCCTTCTTTACTCATCCAATTCCACCCCTTCAATAATTTCTTGTACCCCTTTCGCAAAATCACACCATTCTGTTACTAACAAATGAAATTGCGTCTCCCCTTGCTCTGTTAATTGATAATATTTACGAGGTGGCCCTTCCGTAGATTCCTTTAAATACGTTTGAAAATACCCTTCTTTCGTCAAACGACGTAATAAAGGGTATACTGACCCTTCCGATATTAAAAATTTATTAGAAATTTGCTGAACAAGTTCATAACCGTAACTATCTTTACGTTTTACAAGTGCTAATACACAAAGTTCAAGCACACCTTTTTTAAACTGAACGTTCAAGTGCCATCCTCCTTTCCTATCTTAGTACTGTTCAATACACGGTACCTGTTTTATCCATAATATACCACTTAGTATTATTTATTGCAAGGTACTAAACTATATTTATTCCCAAAATTTAGAAAATGAACTAACGAAATCCTGAATAAGACTATGTTATAACTAAGTATCATTACGTTAATACCATTGAGTAATGATTCGATTCACAAGCCACAAACTTACAGCCTTGCAGATGAGGACGTAAAAATCATTGGTCGCGTCGTACAGGCAGTAAAAAATTATTAAGTTATAGCACAAGTAATTAAAAAAAGAGAAGATCGATTCTATCGAAAAAATTTTCTTAGTAAAATGATTCAAGGAAATCAAAAAGAATCCAATAACTTCACTTAAAAAAGCTAAAAAAGCCCTGATACCGTAGTATCAAGGCTTCTCTCTCTTAGTATAGAGACATATATTGATCGCGTTCCCATTGGTGAACTTGTGTTCTAAAGATATCCCACTCAATCTCTTTCGCTTCGATGAAGTGCTCAAGTAAGTGTTCTCCTAGTGCACCGCATACTACTTCATTAGATTGTAATGTAACTAATGCTTGCGCTAATGTTGCTGGTAAATCAACGATACCTGCTTCTTCGCGCTCTTCTTTTGTCATTACATAGATGTTACGATCTACTGCTGCTGGTGGAGTTAATTTGTTTTTAATTCCATCAAGACCTGCAGCTAATAATGTAGCCATTACTAAATATGGGTTTGCAGCTGGGTCAACACTACGTACTTCTACGCGTGTACTAATACCACGAGATGCAGGGATACGTACTAACGGACTACGGTTTTGTGCAGACCATGCTACGTAACAAGGCGCTTCATATCCAGGCACTAGACGTTTGTATGAGTTTACAGTTGGGTTTGCTATCGCTGTAAATGCTGGTGCATGTTTTAAAATACCTGCGATGAAGTGACGAGCATCATCACTTAATTGTAAGTCACCGTTTGCATCAAAGAATACGTTCTCACCATTTTTAAATAATGATAAGTTACAGTGCATACCTGAACCGTTCACACCGTATAGTGGTTTTGGCATAAACGTTGCGTGTAAACCATGTTTACGAGCAATTGTTTTTACAACAAGTTTGAATGTTTGAATGTCATCACATGAGCGAATTGCATTTGCATATTTAAAGTCAATTTCGTGCTGCCCTGGAGCAACCTCATGGTGAGATGCTTCAATTTCAAATCCCATTTCTTCAAGTTCAAGAACGATATCACGACGACAGTTTTCCCCTAGATCCATCGGCGCAAGGTCGAAGTATCCACCGTTATCGTTTAGTTCTAATGTTGGATTTCCTTTTTCATCAACCTTAAATAGGAAGAATTCTGGCTCTGGTCCAAGATTGAAGTCTGAAAATCCTAAAGCTTCCATTTCTTTTAACACACGTTTTAAGTTGTTACGTGGGTCTCCATCAAATGGAGTGCCATCTGCATTGTAAATATCACAGATTAGTCGAGCTACTTTACCTTTTTCAGCTGTCCAAGGGAAAATTACCCAAGTGTCTAAATCAGGATATAAATACATATCAGATTCTTCAATACGTACGAAACCTTCAATCGAAGATCCATCAAACATCATTTTGTTATCAAGAGCTTTCGTTAATTGTCTCACTGGAATCTCTACGTTTTTAATTACCCCTAAAAGGTCCGTAAATTGTAAACGGATATACTTTACATTCTCTTCTTTCGCCAAACGGAAAATATCTTCTTTTGTGTATCTAGACATTATAAATTCCTCCTTAGTCCCTCTAATCGCCTTCAGAATCAGTTATCTTTAGTGAAAAAATCTTGAAATGTCACCTTGTCGCAATGAAGTTCGATTGAATCTACCTGTATGTTGTAGTTCATCTCGAAGTATTTTGCGAAGCTCAGTTTTTGAAATTTCTTTCGTTTCTTCTTTTACTTTCACTGCTTCTGTTTGATTTTCTTTCATTAGTAACACTTGTTTAATACCAGCCATATTCAAGCCTTGATCTAACAAATCTTTAATTTCTAACAACTTATCTACATCGTTAAATGAAAATAATCTACGATTCCCCTTTGTACGGGTTGGAGAAACAAGATTATGCTCTTCATAGTAGCGAATTTGACGTGCAGACAATTGTGTTAAATCCATAACAATACCAATAGGAAACAGCGGGGCAGAACGTCTATCTTCTTTCATTTTTCAGTTCCTCCTTCGCCTTAACTGCTTCTCATTTTATACTATGTTATGTTTAGTGTCAATAGATGTTAGCTTTTCTTACATGATTTTTTATAATTTTTTTTATGAATTTTTTCATTCTTTTTTCTAATCGCATAAATCATTACTTTTATACGAAAAAAGCTGCCGAAATCGACAGCTTCCCCTTAAGAAATTGTTAATAATTCTTTTTCAATTAATGCATCAATTGCAGAACAAATCGCAATCTTCACATGTGAATAAGTTAACCCACCTTGGACGTAAGCAACATAAGGCGGACGAATTGGACCATCAGCAGACAATTCAATACTTGCACCTTGAATAAATGTTCCCGCAGCCATAATTACATCATCTTCATAGCCTGGCATATAGTTTGCATACGGAGTAAAATGCGAATTAATTGGAGATGCATATTGAATCGCTTGGCAGAAGGCAATCATACGGTCTTTATCATCAAATTGAACAGATTGAATTAAATCTGTTCTTGGTGCATTCCACGCTGGTGACGTGTTCATTCCTAACTTTTCTAAAAACGCAGCTGTAAAAATTGCACCTTTCAGCGCTTGTCCTGCAACATGTGGCGCTAAGAAGAACCCTTGATACATTTCTTGCAGACTGTATAAAGACGCTCCAGCTTCCGCGCCAATTCCCGGAGATGTTAAACGATATGCACACGCTTCAACATACTGTTCTTTCCCGACAATATAACCACCAGTTTTAACAATTCCGCCGCCCGGGTTTTTAATAAGCGAACCCGCCATTAAATCTGCACCAACATGACATGGCTCTTGCTCTTCAATAAACTCGCCATAACAGTTATCTACAAACACAACAACATCAGGTTTAATTTCTTTAACAAACGCGATCATCTCTTTAATTTGAGAAATAGTAAACGATGGACGAGTAGCATAACCTTTCGAGCGCTGAATACCGATCATTTTCGTATTATTATGAATCGCTGCTGCAACAGCCTCAAAATCAACAAGCCCAGCTTCAGTTAGCGGAACTGCATTGTAACCGATATTATATTCTTTAAATGAACCTACACCTTTCCCACGTACACCAACAATTTCCTCTAACGTATCATACGGTTTCCCAGTGATATACAATAACTCATCTCCCGGGCGTAAAATACCAAATAACGCTGTAGAGATAGCGTGAGTACCTGAAATAATTTGCGGACGAACAAGTCCAGCTTCCGCCCCAAATACATCAGCATACACTTTTTCTAACGTATCACGGCCAATATCATCATAACCATAACCTGTTGTCGGGATAAAATGCGAGTCACTAATTTTATGTTTACGAAAACTTTCTAATACACGAAACTGATTGCTTTCAATTACTTCATCCGCACGTTTATGTACTTCTGTAATCTGACTCTCTACTTCTTTTACGATTGGAGCAATTTTTTCTCCATTTTTCAAACGATCAAACATTTTTATTTTCTCCTTCTTCCACTAAAAATCTCTTTAATTGCACATTAAGCGATGAATGAGTAAAAATATACCCTGCACAATCATATACAAATTTATCTTCTAGAAACTCCATCTTTGCTAATAGAGTTTCCGTCTTTAAAAGCGTTAACAACTTACCTTCACTCGGAGGGATTTCCACTCGATAACGATCCATTTCTTTCTTCATCTTCGTTTCTATCGCTTCTTTTATACGCAATAAATCACTTTCTTCAAAAGCACTAGTCATTAAGAAATCACTTTTCGGAAACGGAATAAAGTTTTGATGTAATTCATCTTTTTTATTATATAACGTAATAACAGGAATATGGTTAATTTCAAGTTCTGATAATAATCTTTTTACTGTTTTTTCATGCCCTATGTAGTTAGGATCCGCGGAATCAACTACATGTAAAATGACATCTGCTTCCCCCGCTTCTTCCAGTGTTGAACGAAAAGCAGCGATTAATGAAGTAGGTAAATCTTGTATAAAACCAACAGTATCAGTTAGTAATACTGTATAACCAGAAGGTAACGGCATCTTCCTTGTCGTTGGGTCTAATGTTGCAAACAGAAGGTTTTCTTCAAACGTATCAGCTTCCGTTAATCTATTAAACAGTGTCGATTTCCCTGCATTTGTATACCCTATTAATGACACTTGAAATACTTTATTATCTTTTCTTCTCTCACGATATCTTTTTCGATGTTCCACAACAACTGCAAGTTGTTTCTTTATTTCATCAATACGCGATCGAATATGACGACGATCCGTCTCTAATTTCGTCTCACCCGGTCCTCTTGTTCCAATACCACCACCAAGACGCGATAAGGACAATCCTTGCCCCATAAGACGCGGCATTGTATATTGCAACTGAGCTAATTCTACTTGAAGCTTACCTTCCCTCGACTTCGCACGTTGCGCAAAAATATCCAGTATTAGTTGCGTTCGATCAATTACTCTCGCATCTAATACTGAGGATAAATTCCGAATTTGACTCGGCGTTAATTCATTATTAAATACAATAACATCCGGCTCTAACTCTTCAGTTAACATTGTAAGCTCTTCTAATTTCCCTTTACCTATGTAAGTTGCCGGATGAAACTTTGGTCGTTTTTGCGTTGTTGACACTAACAATTCTGCTCGTGCAGTCTTCGCTAGTGATGCAAGCTCTTTCATGGAATGCATAAATTTTTCATCATCATCTTGTGGCAATTGACAGCCTACTAATATGACTTTTTCTTTTTCTTCCATCAAATATGTTCACTCATCCTTTTCGAAATTTAAACCTTCTAATATAATAGCAGAGGAAGCACATTTCATCTAGTTAGCGGGGGAGAAAATTCATGGCATGGGAGATTTTTAGCATCATAGGCACAATCGCTTTCGCACTAAGCGGAGCCATTGTTGCAATGGAAGAGGATTATGATATTTTCGGGGTGTATATTTTAGGAATGGCAACCGCATTTGGGGGAGGTGCCCTTCGTAATTTATTAATCGGTTATCCGATTGTCGCGTTTTGGCAACAAGACATGTTATTCCAAATCGCACTTTTATCAATGACTATTATTTTTCTTTTTCCAAATAAGTTAATTAGACATTGGAAAAAGTGGGAAAATATCACTGACGCTATCGGCTTATCGGCATTTGCTGTACAAGGAGCATTATATGCCCAAAAATTAAATTTACCAATTAGCGCCACAATTGTAGCAGCTGTTTTAACTGGTATCGGCGGCGGTATCATTCGCGATCTTTTAGCCCGCAGAAAACCTCTCGTTCTTCGAGCTGAAGTATATGCCTTTTGGACAATTTTAGCAGGTTTCTTAATTGGAGCTCAAATTATTGTTAGCGATTGGGCTCTTTACATTCTATTCATTTTAATTGTTTGCTTCCGCATGGTTTCTATTCATTACAAATGGCATTTACCGCACAGACGTATCGAAACGAAAGAACGTTCAATGCATAAATAGCAATCTAACCTCTTTACATATCGTAAAGAGGTTTTTCTTTTCTAACGATTTTTTCTTTATATAATGTTTATACTAATTTTTAAAGTGAGGTGAATACAAATGACAAACCACGTTAATAAAGGAGCTCAAAAAAGCTCAGTAAATCAATTTGGACACGATCCTAATTCAGCACACGAAAAGAGCGCTAAAATGGAACACTTCCATAAAACACACCAAGAAAAAGCAAAAAAAGAGTAAACGAACTTATACACAAAAATTGACGCACAGTTTATGTACTGTGCGTCTCCTCTTCGAGCATCAAATCCATACTCGATATTCCAATTAAATCATTTTTATCATACGCATCTTCTTGCAACAACCGCATCGCCTGTGTACGAATTGATTTTTCAACAATATTCCGTACATATCGCCCATTACTAAACGATGTAATTTGCGACGAATACTTCACCGCATGTAAATGATCCCTAAATTTCCATTCAGCTTCTTTTGATAACTGATATTCACGATCTTCATACATTCTCTTCCCAATTTCCAATAGCTGATTTACCGAGTAATCCGCAAACTCAATAATAAATGGAAAACGAGATTGAAGCCCTGGATTTAATGAAAGAAAGTGATTCATCTCTCTTGAATATCCAGCTAAAATCAATACAAAACCATGTTGTTTATCTTCCATATGTTTTACAAGCGTATCAATTGCTTCTTTTCCAAAGTCCTTCTCTCCTCCTCGAGCTAAAGAATACGCCTCATCAATAAACAAAATACCTCCCATTGCTTTTTTTATTAAATCTCTTGTTTTTTGGGCTGTATGGCCGATGTACTCTCCTACAAGATCAGCACGTTCAGCTTCAACCAAGTGGCCTTTCGATAGAATATTCATCTCAAACAGCAATTTTCCTATCATTCTAGCAACAGTTGTCTTCCCTGTACCTGGATTCCCTTTAAACAGCATATGAAGTACTTGCTTCTCTGACTTCAATCCCTTTTCTTGTCTTTTTTTATTCACATAAATCCAAGCATATATTTCTTTTATTATCTTTTTTATATCCTCCATCCCAACAAGCTTCCCCATCTCTTCTTCAATTCTCTGCAGCATTTCATGTTTAATTGCAGTTTCATTTGAAATTACCGTTTTATTTTCTGCGGCTGGCAAAGAAATTTTCTTTCGATGGTTTAACACAATATTAATTTGATTGTTGTTTTTCTTTCGCATCGATTGTTCCATACAATCACCTCATTTTATCCACTCACCAAATATTATTATTCCTGTCCCCTTGTAAATGCCTATTTTCAGAAAAGTTTGCTATAATATAAGAAATAATTAAGGTGGTGGGACTATGGAGACAACGGAATTCCATGATACAATACAAGCCTTTTCTATTTTTTTATTGAATAAAGGCCGAAAACCCTCAACTATTAAACGTTATGTTTATGACATTGAAGACTTCGGACATTGGTTAGAAAAAAACAAAAAGCTCCCTTCCAGTAATATATGGGCTACACTTTGTACAAAAGACTACGAAGATTACTTTTCCGATTTAAAAACGAATCGACATTACTCAGAAAAAACGATGCATCGTGTATTTATTGTACTAAATAGAATGCATCATTTTCTAAACATTCCTAATCCATTGAAGAATATGGAAATATCTATTCAACCAGACCGTACACTTCGTAACGAAGATTTCATTTCACCTGATGAAGAAAAAAGGTTAAAGTATATAGTCACTTCATTAGAAGGACTTTCAGAAAAACAACTTCCTGTGCGCCCCTTATTAATGGATCGCAATATTGCTATTTTAAATCTATTGATTGACTACGGTTTATCCTTACAGGAACTTACAGCATTAACAATGCATCACGTTCACTTTGAAACTAATACATTATCAATCCCAGCAACCGCAGGTGTAGAAAGAACAATTACATTAGCAAAAGAAGACAAAAAACAACTATATAATTATTACAAAAGCATCCCAGAACCAGTTCGTCCTAAATACCATAGTGATGATCCATTATTTGTCGCATTCGATTTTAACCGTGGAACATACAGGTGGGTATATGAAAATGATGCACCAAAGGCATTAACGGAAATTGCTATACAAAAAATGATTCGCCTCGAAGTGGCTAGAGCCAATTTACGTAAAGGAATTTCAGGACAACATTTTCGTAACACCTATATTTTAAACTTAATAAAAAAAGAAACTCCTGAATCAGAAATTATAAAACTCGCTGGATTCAAATCAAAAATTTCCTTAAAGCGATATTATCAATACGCAGAAAATAGAAAAAACGCCTTATTGTAAGGCGTTTTTTCTATTTTTTCTTTAAACAAACGATTTTACTATGACCATTTAACTAATTTCTGCATCTACTATGATGAGTTTCGTTCACATTTTCGTGAGAAAGGAGAGATTTAATGTCTCGTTATAACGACAATCAAAACAAATTCTCCAAACCATGCTTTCCAAGTAGCGCCGGACGAATCCCGAATACTCCATCAATCCCAATTACTAAAGCTCAACTTAGAACATTTCGTGCGATTATTATTGATTTAACAAAAATAATCCCAAAACTTTTCGCAAATCCATCTCCCCAAAATATTGAAGACCTAATCGATACATTGAACCTACTGAGTAAATTTATTTGTTCACTAGACGCTACTTCCTCCCTGAAAGCACAAGGGTTAGCTATTATTAAAAACTTAATAACTATATTAAGAAATCCAACCTTTGTAGCAAGCGCTGTATTTATTGAGCTTCAAAATCTCATTAACTATTTACTATACATTACAAAATTATTCCGAATTGACCCTTGCACACTTCAAGAGCTCCTTAAATTAATAGCAGCATTACAAACTGCTCTAGTTAATTCTGCTTCGTTCATTCAAGGACCTACCGGACCTACTGGACCAGCAGGCGCTACTGGTGCCACTGGGCCTCGAGGTCACTGGGCCTCGAGGTAACACAGGCGCTACCGGTGCCACTGGGCCTCGAGGTAACACGGGCGCTACTGGCGCTACTGGGCCTCAAGGTAACACGGGCGCTACTGGTGCCACTGGACCTCAAGGTAACACGGGCGCTACCGGTGCCACTGG
>NZ_JBEUTW010000104.1:0-8200 GCF_040492675.1 Bacillus sp. AP50 | reverse complement strand
GTACAGCTCGTTTTTTCTATTTCTCAAATAAAATTAGAATAATTGTATATTTGGCGGTATTATATGAAAAATCTTTATATCTTGTTTTTGAAAATACGCAAAGAAGTCTATCCTTTCTTTATAAAATATAAGAATTATTTTCAGAAAATTGTATTGTTACAGTAAGAAAAGTGTAGGAAACTTATCATTATAAAATAAATTGAAATCTTCTAAAAACTCTGATACATTGAAATAGAAATGTAGTTTCACGATATTGTAAAGGCTTACAGTTATGTGCACGAAGATCTATTAGGATTGGAGGAAATAATGATGAAAGCTGAAGAGAAATTTTCCCCGGGATTAGATGGTATAGTGGCAGCGGAGACGAAAATCTCGTTTCTTGACACAGTAAAAGGTGAAATTGTAATTCAAGGGTATGACTTAATCGAACTCTCAAAAACAAAAGAGTATTTAGACATTGTGCACCTTTTATTGGAGGAACATCTACCGAATGAAGATGAAAAAGCAACACTTGAAAAGAAATTAAAAGAAGAATATGCAGTACCAGAAGGTGTATTCAACGTACTAAAGGCATTGCCTAAAGAGACGCATCCCATGGATGGATTACGTACAGGTGTGTCAGCGTTAGCTGGTTACGATAATGATATCGAAAACCGCTCGTTAGAAGTGAATAAAAGCCGAGGGTACAAGCTGTTAAGTAAAGTGCCAAACATTGTAGCGAATAGCTATCATATTTTAAATAATGAGGAGCCAATTGAACCTCTTAAAGAATTATCTTATAGTGCGAATTTCTTCTATATGTTAACTGGTAAAAAACCAACTGAACTTGAGGAAAAGATCTTTGATCGTTCCCTTGTTTTATATAGTGAGCATGAAATGCCAAACTCTACATTTACAGCTCGCGTTATTGCATCAACACAATCAGATTTATACGGTGCTTTAACAGGTGCAGTTGCATCTTTAAAAGGAAGTTTACATGGCGGTGCAAATGAAGCGGTTATGTACATGCTTTTAGAAGCTGGTAATGTTGAGAAATTTGAAGAGTTATTACAGAAGAAACTATATAACAAAGAAAAAATTATGGGCTTTGGACACCGTGTTTATATGAAGAAGATGGATCCAAGAGCACTTATGATGAAGGAAGCTTTAAAACAGTTATGTGATGTAAAAGGTGATTATACACTATATGAAATGTGTGAAGCTGGAGAAAAGATTATGGAGAAGGAAAAAGGAATTTATCCAAATCTTGATTATTATGCAGCTCCAGTATATTGGATGCTAGGTATTCCAATTCAACTTTACACACCAATCTTCTTTAGCTCTAGAACAGTGGGGTTATGTGCGCACGTTATTGAGCAACATGCAAATAATCGTTTGTTCCGTCCACGTGTAAATTATATTGGCGAGCGACATGTACTTAGTAAATAAGAACAACTGGGGAGTTGTTAGCGCCGCCCGCCAGATGGGTGTTTGACCGACACCCATCATTAATAATAACGAATTTTCGACAGAAAGGGAAGGATAGCATGATTAAAACAAATGAAATTAAGCAAAAAGATGCATTATTAGAAGAGATTACCGATTATGTATTAAATAAAGAGGTTACTAGTGCAGAAGCATTCAGTACAGCTCGTTACGTATTACTTGATACACTTGGATGTGGAATTTTAGCACTGCAATATCCAGAATGTACGAAATTACTAGGACCAGTTGTGCCAGGAACAATCGTGCCAAATGGTACACGTGTACCAGGTACGTCTTATGTACTAGATCCAGTAAAAGGTGCATTTAATATCGGATGTATGATCCGTTGGTTAGACTATAACGATACTTGGCTTGCAGCAGAGTGGGGACATCCATCTGATAACCTAGGCGGAATTTTAGCAGTTGCAGATTATATTAGCCGTGTTCGTATTTCAGAAGGAAAAGAAGCTTTAAAAGTACGTGAAGTATTAGAAATGATGATTAAAGCACATGAAATTCAAGGCGTGCTTGCTTTAGAAAACAGCTTAAACAGAGTTGGTCTTGACCATGTATTATATGTAAAAGTAGCAACAACTGCAGTAGTTGCTAAAATGCTTGGCGGAACACGTGAAGAAATCTTTAATGCATTATCACATGCGTGGATTGATAATTCTAGTCTTCGTACATATCGTCATGCTCCAAATACGGGCTCACGTAAATCATGGGCTGCAGGTGACGCAACGAGCCGCGGTGTTCATCTTGCAATGACTGCTCTAAAAGGTGAAATGGGTTATCCAACAGCATTATCTGCGCCAGGATGGGGATTCCAAGATGTATTATTCAATAAACAAGAATTAAAATTAGCAAGACCACTAGAGTCATATGTAATGGAAAATGTATTATTTAAAGTGTCATATCCAGCAGAATTCCATGCACAAACGGCTGCAGAATGTGCAGTGAAGTTGCATCCGGAAATTAAAGAGAGATTAGATGAAATTGACCGTATTACAATTACAACTCATGAATCAGCAATTCGTATTATTGATAAAGAAGGTCCATTAAATAACCCAGCTGATCGTGATCATTGCTTACAATACATTACGGCAATTGGTTTATTAAAAGGAGATATCGTTGCAGACGATTATGAAGATGCAGTAGCAAACGATCCACGTGTAGATGAATTACGTAATAAGATGGTTGTTGTTGAAAACAAACAGTACAGTTTAGATTACCTTGACCCGAACAAGCGCTCAATCGCCAACGCTGTTCAAGTTCACTTTAAAGATGGCACAGTAACAGAAAATGTGGAATGTGAATATCCACTTGGTCACCGCTTCCGTAGAGACGAAGCAATTCCAAAAGTTGTTCAAAAATTCACTGCAAATATGGCAGGTCATTATTCTAGTAAGCAACAAGAACAAATTCATGAAGTTTGTTTAAATGAAGAAAAACTAGAAAATATGAATGTAAACGAATTTGTAGATCTATTCTTAATTTAATAATAGGGGGAATTTAGAATGGCTTGGGTTGTGAAAAAGCAGTCAACACAAGAGGAGCTTGCGAATCGATTCCGAGCTTTAGTAGAAGCAAATGAAATTTTGCAAATTCCAGGTGCTCATGATGCAATGGCAGCTCTTGTTGCAAAAAATACAGGTTTTTCAGCTCTTTATTTATCAGGAGCTGCTTATACTGCAAGTAAAGGCTTACCAGATTTAGGTATCGTGACGTCTACTGAAGTGGCTGAGAGAGCAAGAGATTTAGTAAGAGCTACAGACTTACCTGTTCTTGTTGACATTGATACAGGATTTGGTGGTGTACTAAATGTGGCGAGAACAGCTGTAGAAATGGTGGAAGCGAAAGTAGCAGCTGTCCAAATTGAAGATCAGCAATTACCAAAAAAATGTGGACATTTAAATGGTAAGAAACTTGTTACTACAGAAGAATTGGTTCAAAAAATTAAAGCGATTAAAGAAGTTGCACCGAGCTTATACATTGTAGCACGTACTGATGCTCGCGGCGTTGAAGGATTAGATGAAGCAATTGAAAGAGCAAATGCATATGTAAAAGCAGGTGCAGACGCAATTTTCCCTGAAGCGCTTCAATCAGAGGAAGAATTCCGTCTATTTAATAGTAAGGTAAATGCACCTTTGCTTGCGAATATGACTGAATTCGGAAAAACTCCATATTATAGTGCAGAGGAATTTGCGAATATGGGCTTCCAAATGGTTATTTATCCTGTAACTTCACTTCGCGTTGCAGCGAAAGCATATGAAAATGTGTTTGCTTTAATTAAAGAAACAGGTTCTCAAAAAGATGCACTTTCTAATATGCAAACGAGAAGTGAATTATACGAAACAATTTCATATCATGACTTTGAAGAGTTAGATACTGGTATTGCAAAAACAGTATTATCAGAAGATCAATAGATAAAGCGGCGAAGGCGATGAAAATACATCTTTGGCAAAATAAAATGCTTGATGTGAAAAATCATCGCCTTCTATTTTCAAAAAAGATATTCCACTCATCGTAGACGAGCATAAGCAAAAAGCTATGAAAGCCGAATGATAGGGGGATACATATGGAGAAAACGAAGTTACCATGGGATGAATTTTTTTCACTTAATAAAGATATAAATCATACTTACTTTACACCAGAAGATTTTTCAGGTGATGAAGATTTAATCGCAAAAACGACAGAACAATTCGTTAAACAAGAAATTGTTCCACAAATGGAGAATATTGAACAACATAACTATAAAGTTTCTCGTCAATTATTTGAGAAAGCTGGGGAACTTGGATTATTAGGCATTGAGGTACCAGAAGATTATGGCGGGTTCGAGTTAGGAAAGGCTGTCTCAGGTCTTGTAGCAGAGAAAATGGGTTACGCTGGTGCGTTTAGCGTTTCTTTTAATATACACGCTGGTGTCGGTACATTGCCTTACATATATTATGGAACGAAAGAGCAAAAAGAAAAATATTTACCGAAAATCGCATCGGGAGAATGGATTGGGGCTTATGCTTTAACGGAGCCAAATGCTGGTTCGGATGCATTAAGTGCAAAAACAAGCGCCGTATTGAATGAAGAGGGAACAGCTTGGAAGTTAAATGGTGAGAAGCAATGGATTACAAATGCTCATATGGCAGATGTATACGTTGTTTTTGCGAAGACAAATAAAGGAATGACAGCGTTTATTGTCGAAAGAACATGTGAAGGTGTATCTATTGGATTAGAAGAAAAGAAAATGGGGATTAAAGGTTCTTCAACAGCGACTCTTATTTTAGAAGATGTTGTCATCCCTGCTGAAAATGTTTTAGGGGAAGTTGGGAAAGGACATCACGTAGCCCTTAATATTCTTAACTTTGCTAGACTTAAACTTGCTTTTGGAAATATTGGAACAGCAAAACAAGCAATTGGTTTGTCGGTTCAATATGGAAAAGAGCGAAAACAGTTCCAAACGGAATTAGTAGACTTTACGATGATTCAAGAGAAAATTGCAAATATGATTATTGCTACATATGGAGCCGAAAGTGCAGCTTATCGTACAGCAGGTGTAATCGATGAAGCAATTCATGAGAGCGATGAAGATCTTATGAAGAAAATGTCCCAATTTGCAATTGAATGTGCACTGAATAAAGTAAATGCTTCTGAAACACTTGCTTATATCGTAGATGAAGCTGTACAAATTCATGGTGGTTACGGTTATATGCAAGAGTATGAGGTAGAACGATTATATCGTGATGCAAGAATTAGTCGTATTTTTGAAGGAACGAACGAAATTAATAGATTAACAGTTGCTAAAATGTTAATGAAACAAATCGAACAATTAGAAGACACTGAAGTAGAAAGTAATGTAGCAAATGTAGAAAGAAACCATCGTTACATTTTATTAGCGAAAAAATTGTTGAAACAATCTTTGAAAACGCTCTCTAAAACTCCAGGTCTAAAAATTGACCAAGAACAAGAATATTCACGTGTAATATCAAATATGTTGACGGACGTGTACGTCATGGAATCAGCGTTTTTACGTACGAGAAAAGCGGTACGTAAAAATGGAGAGGAAAAAGAACGTACGAAGCAACTCATAACGGATGTTATTTGTGAAGAAGGATATCGTAAAGTAGAAGAAGCGGCGATTTCTGTACTTTCAGCAGCTGTCACAGAAGAACAAGATAGAAATGTGATTTTAGCTGAAATCCGTCAATTATTAGTACCTTTATACACGAACGTATTTACGAAGAAGAGAGAAATTGCGAAAGCTATTATAAATCGTGGGAAATATATTGTGTAAATAGGAGGAAAGCGATATGAAAAAGATTGGTTTTATCGGTTTAGGTAACATGGGTCTTCCAATGTCAAAAAATCTAGTTAAATCAGGTTACACAGTATATGGCGTGGACTTAAATAAAGAGGCGGAAGCGTCCTTTGAAAAAGAAGGCGGAATTATCGGTCTATCAATCTCAAAACTAGCAGAAACATGTGATGTAGTTTTTACAAGTTTACCTTCACCTCGCGCTGTTGAAGCGGTATATTTTGGAGCAGAAGGATTATTTGAAAATGGTCACTCGAATATAGTTTTCATTGATACAAGTACGGTATCGCCGCAGTTAAACAAACAGTTAGAGGAAGCTGCAAAGGAAAAGAAAGTAGACTTTTTAGCAGCACCTGTGAGCGGTGGTGTAATCGGAGCCGAAAACCGAACATTAACGTTTATGGTTGGTGGATCAAAAGAGGTATATGAGAAAACGGAATCTATCATGGGCGTACTAGGCGCGAACATTTTCCACGTTAGTGAGCAGATTGATAGTGGTACAACTGTTAAGTTAATTAATAACTTATTAATTGGTTTTTATACAGCTGGTGTGAGTGAAGCTTTAACATTAGCGAAAAAGAACAATATGGATTTAGATAAAATGTTTGATATTTTAAATGTAAGTTACGGTCAAAGTAGAATTTATGAACGTAATTATAAAAGTTTTATAGCACCTGAAAACTACGAGCCAGGATTTACTGTGAACTTATTGAAGAAAGATTTAGGATTTGCAGTTGACTTAGCTAAGGAAAGCGAACTCCATTTACCGGTAAGCGAAATGTTATTAAACGTATATGACGAAGCGAGTCAAGCTGGATATGGTGAAAACGATATGGCTGCTTTATATAAGAAAGTTAGCGAGCAATTAATTTCTAATCAAAAATAAATTATACAAAGGAGAGAATACAATGATTACAACTGAAATTAAACGAGTAAAAAATCACATTAACGGTGAGTGGGTTGAATCGACAGGTACGGAAGTAGAAGCAGTTCCAAATCCAGCGACTGGAAAAATTATCGCTTACGTTCCACTATCTCCAAAAGAAGATGTTGAAAAAGCTGTTGAAGCGGCAAAAGCAGCATTCGAAACATGGTCTAAAGTACCAGTTCCAAATCGTTCAAGAAATTTATATAAATATTTACAGCTATTACAAGAAAATAAAGATGAGCTTGCAAAAATCATTACGCTAGAAAATGGTAAGACGCTAACGGATGCAACAGGTGAAGTACAGCGTGGTATTGAAGCGGTAGAACTTGCAACATCTACGCCAAATTTAATGATGGGTCAAGCACTTCCGAATATCGCTAGCGGAATTGATGGATCGATTTGGCGCTACCCAATCGGAGTTGTTGCTGGTATTACGCCGTTTAACTTCCCGATGATGATTCCGTTATGGATGTTCCCACTTGCAATTGCTTGCGGTAATACATTCGTATTAAAAACATCTGAAAGAACGCCACTTTTAGCGGAGCGACTTGTAGAATTATTCTATGAAGCAGGTTTCCCAAAAGGCGTATTAAATTTAGTACAAGGCGGAAAAGATGTTGTAAATAGCATTTTAGAAAATAAAGATATTCAGGCTGTTTCGTTCGTTGGCTCTGAGCCGGTAGCTCGTTACGTATATGAAACAGGTACGAAACACGGAAAACGTGTACAAGCGTTAGCAGGTGCGAAAAACCATGCGATTGTAATGCCAGATTGCAATCTTGAGAAAACAGTACAAGGTGTAATTGGATCTGCATTTGCAAGTAGTGGAGAGCGCTGCATGGCATGCTCAGTAGTAGCAGTAGTGGATGAAATTGCTGATGAATTCATTGATGTATTAGTAGCAGAAACGAAAAAATTAAAAGTAGGCGATGGCTTTAACGAAGAGAACTATGTTGGACCATTAATCCGTGAATCTCATAAAGAGCGCGTTTTAGGCTACATTAATAGCGGTGTAGCAGATGGGGCAACTTTATTAGTAGATGGCCGTAAAATTAATGAAGAAGTTGGAGAAGGTTACTTTGTAGGTGCGACAATCTTTGATGGCGTAAATCAAGAAATGAAAATTTGGCAAGATGAGATTTTTGCTCCAGTATTAAGCATTGTACGAGTTAAAGATTTAGAAGAAGGTATTAAACTAACAAATCAATCTAAATTTGCAAATGGTGCAGTTATTTATACGTCAAACGGTAAACATGCACAAACGTTCCGTGATAATATCGATGCTGGTATGATCGGTGTAAACGTAAATGTTCCAGCACCAATGGCATTCTTCGCATTTGCAGGAAATAAAGCGTCATTCTTTGGTGATTTAGGTACAAATGGCACAGATGGCGTTCAATTCTATACACGTAAAAAAGTTGTAACTGAGCGCTGGTTTTAATATAAAATAAACAGCCAAATTAGTTATTAAATGAAAACCACCACTATTAATAGTGGTG